>JASEFU010000008.1 GCA_030018455.1 Dehalococcoidia bacterium | reverse complement strand
AGCTGGGGGACGCTCGGCTACACCGACGCCTCGGAGATGGGGACCTGCAACCCGGGCGTCCTGTTCCCGATGGTCTGCCTCGACGGCACCGACATCAAGGGGGAGGTAGCACCAACGGCGACGAACACGCCTGTCCCGCCCACGGCGACGAATACGCCTGTCCCGCCCACGGCGACGAATACGCCTGTCCCACCGACGGCAACGAATACGCCTGTCCCGCCCACGGCGACGAACACGCCTGTGCCGCCGACCGCAACCAACACACCTATCGCGCCGACTGCGACGAACACGCCTGTGCCGCCGACCGCAACCAACACACCTATCGCGCCGACTGCGACGAACACGCCTGTGCCGCCGACCGCAACCAACACACCTATCGCGCCGACTGCGACGAACACGCCCGTCCCACCGACACCGACCAAGACGGCCACACCCGGTGCAACCACGACGCCGGGGAAAGTTGAGGGGTGCACGCCAGGCTACTGGAAGACGCACCTCGGCGCATGGGTAGCCACCGGCTACATGCCCGGCAACTCCTTCGAGAGCGTCTTAGGCAGGAATGCGTTCCCCGGCGACCCAACGCTGTACGAGGTCCTGCGCAGCGGGGGAGGCGGAATCTACGCCCTCGGGCGGCAGGCCGTCGCGGCTCTTCTCAACGCTGCCCACCCGGACGTCGATTCCAAGCCTGATCTCGACACGGCCGCTGAAGTAATCGCAGCCTTCCAGGCCGGGTACGACAGCGGTGACATCGAGGAGACGAAGGAGATGTTCGAGGACTCGAACGACTCGTCCTGTCCTCTCGGCGGCCGCGCCTCGATGCTGTGGTCACACGGATCGAAGAAGAACATCCTGGAGTAATGCCAGCAGAAGGTGGTGTTGGGAGAAGGGCTCCGGTCATCTCGGAGCCCTTCCTTCTTAGAACCGCGAGAGGAGCGGCGCCGGAGATCATTCGTCGGCGGCGGGTGTTGTCTGCAAGACCGACACAAACCGCCCGAAGGCATCGTCCCAGCGCGCCTGCGCCCCGGGCTCATACGTCTCGGTAGGGAAAGAGCGGCGGACGAGCGCGCGCCCTTCGGCAAGCGACGACAGGCTGCCCAGCGCCATCAACTGCACGAGGACGTTGCCGATTGCCGTCGCCTCAACCGGGCCGCCGATCACGGTCTTTCCCGTCGCGTCGGCAGTGAACCGGCACAGAAGAGCGTTCCGGCAACCACCGCCCACGACGTGGACCACATCGACGGCACGTCCGCGTATCCGTTCGATGCGCTCGATGACCCAACGGTACTTGAGAGCGAGGCTTTCCAGCGCGCAACGCACAATATCGCCCTTTTCCTCAGGCACCTCCTGCCCCGTCCGCCGGCAGAACGTGGCGATTGCCGACGGCATGTCGGACGGACTGAGAAAAGCGCCGTCGTCGGGGTCGATGAACGAGCGGAAGGGCCGCGCGCGCCCGGCGAGGGCGGTCAGGTCATCGTAGGAAAGGGCGTCGCCTTCCTCAGCCCAGCGCCGGCGGCACTCCTGCAAGAGCCACATGCCGCTCACGTTCTTCAGGAAGCGGAAGCCGCCGATTCCTCCCTCATTGGTAAAGTTGTTCGCCAGCGCCTTCGGCGTGACGATGGGCTCCGGCTCCTCCACGCCGACAAGCGACCACGTCCCCGAGCTTATGTAGGCGAAATCGTTGCCCGTGGCGGGCACGGCGGCGACGGCGGAACCGGTATCGTGGCAGGCAGGGGCGATGAGCGGCACGCCGCCGAGCGCCTCGCCCGCGGCCTCGGGGAGCAGCGGGCCGAGCACGGTGGCCGGCGGCACGATCTCGGGCAGGAAATGCGTGGGGATGCCCAGCTTTTCGAGGAGCGGCGTCGCCCAGGCGCGGGCGCGCGGGTCGTAGAACTGGGTGGTCGTGGCGTTGGTGAACTCGCAGAGGGCGCGGCCGCTGAGCCAGAAGTTGAAGAGGTCGGGAATGGTGAGAAACGTTGTGGCCCGCTCCAGCAGCGGCGAGCGGTCCAGCACCATGGAGTAGAGCTGGTAGAGGGTGTTGATGGGCAGGAACTGCACGCCCGTCCGCTCGAATATCTCCTCGCGGGTGACGCGCTCGAGCGCTTTCTCCATCACGCCTGCGGTGCGGCTGTCGCGATAGTGAAACGGCAGCCCGAGCAGCTCGCCGCGCCCGTCGAGAAGGGCGAAATCGACGCCCCAGGTGTCGACGCCGACGGAAGCGGGCGGGCCATGGTCGCGGACTGCGAGTTCGAGGCCGCGCTTCATCTCGGCGAAGAGCCGGTGGACGTCCCAGTGGAGGCCGTCGGGGGCGCGCAGGGGGCCGTTGGGGAAGCGGTGCACCTCGGTCATCTGAAGCCGGTCGCCATCGAAGCGGCCGAGGATGGCGCGTCCGCTTTCGGCGCCAAGGTCGAAGGCCAGGGCGTTGGTGCTCGGTGTCATTTGCAGTTTAGAAGAAGCGGTTGGAGAGAGTGCGGAGCGACGTTGTGGGCGGGCGGGTGGGAAGACAGGACGTTTATGTTACAGCGACCACGTCCCACGCCGCCCATACACGGGCGCTTCACACAGCAAACTCGCGGCGGCAATACATATCGATAATTCCGCTCCGCTGCCGGATCCGTCGCCGTCGGGAATAGGTCTGGGCCTACCAGCTCCTGTACTCCTCGCTCATCTTCCGGTACTCGAGGAAGGGCTCATCGATCAGCTTCGCCGCAAGGATGATCTCGCACGACTCCTCGAGACAGGAGACCCACTGGAACGCCTCGTCGAGCGTCTGCCCGATGGAGAAGCAGCCGTGGCCGCGTAACATGACGATCTTGTACTGCCGCAGCGCCGCCGGCAGCTTTTCGACCATTTCCGCGGACCCGGAGGCGAATTCAGCCGCGACAACCGGTACCTTGTGCAGCAGGTACGACCCCTCGTTGTCGATGGGGACGATCTCCTCACGGGAGAGGGAAAGGGCGATCGCCGCGCGCGGGTGCGCATGGACGACGGCGAGCGCCGGGGTCGCGAGATATATGGCGCGGTGCACCACGAGCTCCGTGGAGGCGAGCATGACACCGCTATCGGGCTTCGCGAGTCGCGTTTCGACGAGGTCCTCTTCGGTCAGCCGGCCGAGCATGGCGCCACGGCGCTTGATGATGATGCGGTCGCCGAAGCGGACGCTCAGATTGCCCCCGTGCGACGAGACGAGCCCCGCGACGTAGAGGTCGCGGCCTATCTCCTGGAAGCTGCGCAACACCTGCTCGTCGATCATTTCGCAACTCCCGGAATCTGCTCAAGAAGCCGCTCGATGCCCAGTTCCGCCAGCTTCTCGCGCCCCGGCACACCGTCCACGTCCCAGCCACGCGTGGCGTAGTACTCGTCGAGCATCTCCGGCAGACGCGACACCCAGCCTTTGCTCGGCCCGGCCGCTATTGGGTCGTCGAGCATGCGACGCGGCAGCGTGTCGTCGGCGCGGGTGAACCCCTCCCGCAGATTGTATAGCCGCTCGAGGTTCCATATCCGCTCGCCGGCGCGAATAAGGTCGCCGGTGGAGAACGAGACACCCGTAACGGCGCTGAGGGCGCGGGCGAAGTACTCCTCGGCGACGGCCATGTTGGTGAACTTGCAGACGATAAGGGAATCGATGGCGGCCGCCGAGTCCTGATGGAGCATGACCATCGGGGCTTTGCCCTGCGCCTGGAGCCGGTGGACGAGCTTAGGCAGTCCCAGCACCTCCGGCCCGAGCATGTTGCCGCGCATGTGGCAGGCGCCGCGGTTCGAAGTGGCGAACAGCAACCCCTGGCCCTGCATAGCGCGCGGGTCGTACGCGGGCATCTCCATGCCTTTCACCGACATCGAGTATTGAGGAGCCTCGCGCTTCTCGGCGAAGCGACGGCTGCCCTCAGCCAGCTCATCGCCGAGTCCGGCGCGATGGGCGATGTCGCGCAGGAGCGGCTTAAGCAGATCGGCCCGCCCGAACCGCAGCTCGGAGTCGATGACGCGGCGCTCCGCCATCTCCATCGCGCAGGCGATGGTCGCGCCGGCAGAAATAGTATCGAGGCCGAGATCATTGCAGAGGTAATTGGCCTCGGTGATTGCCTCGAGGTCGTCGATGCCGCAGGCGGCCCCAAGCGCCCACACGGTCTCGTATTCGGGGCCCTCGCCTTGGGCGTGAGCGGTGCGCGTGACGCGGCCGCAGGCGATTGGACAGGACCAGCAAGCGCTCTTCCTGACGAGGATGCTTTCCGCGATGGTCTCGCCGGAGATGCGTTCGGCGCCCTCGAACTGCGACTCCTGGAAATTACGCGTCGGCAGCGCGCCTATGGCGTTCACGACGTTGACCACGCCCGCTGTCCCGAACTGGGGCAGGCCCTGGGAAGTGAGCGGGCTTGCTGTGAGATGCTTGCTCGCTTCGTAGCGCACGAAGCGCAGGCGCTCGCGGTCGGCGACTTCGACCCTCGCGTCGCCTTCGACTGCGATCGCCTTAAGGTTCTTGGAGCCCATGACGGCGCCGACGCCGCCCCGGCCAAGGGCGCGGGTGCAGTCGCTGATGGCGGAGGCGAAGCGGACCAGGTTCTCGCCCGCGGGGCCGATGCAGAGGACGCTGCGCCTGGTGCTCTGCCCCAGCGCCTGAGCCGTCTCGGGAACCGTCTTGCCCCAAAGGTGCGAAGCATCATCAATGGAGATGCCCCCCGCGGTGATCTCAAGAGAAACGGGATGGCTGGCGCGGCCCCTGACGATAAGGGCATCGAAGCCGGCGCGCTTGAAGCGCATGCCCCAGAAGCCGCCGCAGTTCGCGTCGAGAATGGTGCCCGTGAGCGGCGACTTCGTGGTGGTGGAGAAGCGGCTCGTTGTCTGGAAAGCGGTGCCAGTGAGGGGGCCGGTGCAGATGACGAGGGCGTTTTCCGGCGAAAGCGGGTCGACGCCGGGCCCGACGAGGTCCCACAGGTAGCGGGCGCCCAGGCCGCGGCCGCCGATGAAGAGGCGGGCCGCGTCAGCATCGAGCGGGACGACACGTGTCTCGCCCGCTGTCAGATCGACATCGAGGACCTTTCCCATCCAGCCGTTCACGCGAACCTCATTTCAGCAAAGCACACCGGGCGAATTCATTCTGCCACAAAGGGCAGATACGGTCTTCAGCCGTCGCGTCAGCGCCGGTCAAGCGCGTTCGGCGGCGATGCGCTGCTCGTAGCCGCTTTCCCGGAGGGCGACGACCGGGTCGGGGTGCAGGCCCATCTCGACGCGGACCTGCGCCAGCAGAGGGCGCACATCGGTCTGGAAGGCGTCGGTGAGGACTCGGTGGGCGCCCAGGACATCGCCGGCGGCCTGGCGCTGAGCCAACAGCGCGCGGTCGACGATGAGGGCGCGCGCCGCCGCCGACTGGACATTGACTACGGACTGCACCATCGCCTCAATCTTAGGCTCGATGTTGTGGCTCTGGTCGATCATGTAAGCGATGTCGGCGTCGCTGCCCGAGTCGTAGATCTCGTGGAATATGAGGAAGAGCTCGAACGGGTCGATAGAGCCGACAATGAGGTCGTCGTCCGCGTACTTGCGGGCGTTGAAGTGGAAGCCGCCCAGCTTGCCCTGGTCGAGCAAGAAGCCGACGATCTGCTCGACGTTCGTCCCCCGGGCGTGATGGCCGGTGTCGACGAGCACCTGCGCCTGTGGCCCCAGCTCCTGCGACAGCCAGAAGGCGGTGCCCCAGTCCGGAATGTCGGTGTGATAGAAGGCGGGCTCGAAGAACTTGTACTCGATGAGCAGGCGCACGCCGGCGGGCATGGCGTCGTACACCGTTCGCAGCGACTCCAGCAGGCGGTGGCGCCGCTCGCGCAGCGAGTCCTGCCCCGGGTAATTCGTGCCGTCGGCGAGCCAGAGGCTGATAACACGGGAGCCAGTCGCTCTGGCGATCTCGATGCACTCGAGGACGTGATCGACGGCGCGACGGCGAATAGCGGGGTCCGGGTGACAGAGACTGCCCAGGCGGTAGGAGTCCTCCTGAAAGAGGTTGGGATTGATAGCGCCGATCTGGAGGCCGAGTGATTCAGCGTACTGTCGCAGGGCGGCCCAGTCATCGGTCATGTCCCAGGGGATGTGCAGGGCGACGGACGGGCAGACGCCGGTGAGGCGGTGGACGACGGCGGCGTCGGCTAGCTTCTCGCGCACGTCGCGGGCGGCGCCCGGCCAGTGGAAGACTTTGAAGCGGGTGCCGCTGTCACCGTAGCCCCAGGAAGGCGTCTCAATCCGCTGCGACTTGAGCGCGCGCTTCACTGCGCCGACATCGATGCCCTTTTCGGCCAGGCCAGCGGCCAGCGCCTCGTACGCTATTGAGTGATCCGCCATGTTCTCCTCCCACACGCTGAGGGCGCCGCTTCTCGGGATGTGCGGTCGCGCTCGAGCGGCGTCTATCGTGCGCGCGCCGCCACGTCGAGCCGCCGACCGCCGTCGATCACAAGGGCAACGCTCTCGCCCTCGACAACGACGTCGCTTATCGCGGCGCGCGCCCCCTCCGCCATCCCCACACCCTGAAGCACGTCACCCACGCCCTCTACGACCACCTCACACCAGCCGCCGGGCGTAGCCGGCAGCGCCAACTCCGCCACGACGCCGGACGGCACGCCGCACGAAAGCCGCAACTCCTTGCCCTCCCGCCGCCAGTCGACCCGGATATCGCCGTGGACCGTCGGATAGACGCCGCGCGCCCAATCGAGGTCGACCGGCTGCGGGGCGATCCGCACACGCTGGAATCCGGGCGCGGCCGCCGACACGCCGAGAACTTCCGTCGAGAGATCGAACGTGGGCGTCGTCGACCAGCCGTGGCACTGGCTCACGTGCGGGTGCCAGACCTCCCAGATCGTCGTCGCGCCGGCGGCGAGCATCGCTCCCCAGCGCCTGCGGATGTTCGCCAGCAGGTCGCCGTAGCGGCCGGCGAGGGCAAGGGCGCGGTGCAGGTGATGCGAGAAGTACGGCTGGGCGGCCACCACGTTCCGTTCCTCGTCGAAGGGAGGGGCGGACGCGTCGGGCGCGGAAAGCATGCCCGTAGAAGTGACCACGAGGCGCGATTCGTCCAGGATTGCGTTGAAGATGCGGTCCCAGCGCTCGGCGGGAGCAATACCGTAGGCGATGCAGGCGGCATTCGACTGCTGGCTGACGCGGCGGCTCTGCCTGCCGTCGATGCAGGCGTCGACGTAAACGCCGCGTTCCTCGTCCCACAGCCGCGCGTTCACGGCAACGCGCACACGCTCGGCGCGTTCGGCGCACTGCGCGGCGACGCGCGGCATCTCCAGCTTCTGCGCCAGGCTTTCGATTACGCGCAGCAGCCGGTAATAGAGGGCGTTGTACGCTGTCCCCTCGCCGCGGCGGTCCACCTCCGCCCAGTCTACGAAGTTCCACTCCGGCACGTTGTTGAGCAGGCCGCGCTCATCGGTGTGGCGGTGGAACCAGTCGGTCAGCCGGAGCACGGCGGGGAACAGCTCGAGCGCGATATCGAGGTCGCCGGTGTACTCGACATAGCGGTCGATGGTTAGGGCCCAGCAGATGCCCCAGTCGGGGATGGAGACGATGGAGCGGGCTGCAAGGTCGCCGGGGGCGGCCATCGCGACCATGCCGTCGGAGCGCTGGCTCTGGGCGCCCTGTCGCAACGCCTGGGCGACAAGCGCCGTATCGCCGAAAGCGACGAAGTTGACCAGCGCCTCGACGTAGAGATCGCCCAGCCACTGCCGCTGCTCCCGCGAGGGGCAGTCTTCGTAGCCGTCGTGCATGCAGCGGCGCAACGTCTTCGCGCCCGCCTTCCAGATATCGTTCAGGAGCGGGTCGGAGCACTCGAACGAGCCCCGCTCCTCCACGGGGTACATCGTCTCGTTGAGGGAGACGCGGTGCAGCTTAACCGGCCCCTGCGGGTTGCGGACGGTGAGCTGGAGGTAGCGGAAGCCGGCCCACTCGAACTTCTCCCAGCTCTGGCGGCCGTCGCGGGCGACGTAGCGGTGGACAGTGGGCGACGTGATGGGTCCGCGCTGCGGCAGCTCGGGGCGGCCGTCCCGCAGGCGCTCGGAGTAAGCGATGTCGATGACGGCGCCATCCGGGGCCGTAAGGTCGAGGCGCGGGTAGCCGGTGACGGTGTCGCCGAAATCGAGGACGATGGCGGCGCCCTTTTCGCCGTCCGGCGCAACGACCGCCTCGCCGCCCGACGGCAGCGCCTCAGCCCCCCGGATCCGGCCTTCGCGCGCCGGGGCAATCGATTCCTTTTCCGCCTGCTCGAACGGATCGGCGGCGTCGCGGGCTGGCGCCACCTCGCCGGTGCCGGCGACCGATTCGGGCAGCCGCTCCTCCTCGCTGAGAAAGGGGATGCCGCGCGGCGCCATGACGGGGAACGGCCGCGTGGGCGTCGCCAGGTTGAGGGCGGGGAACTCGGGCGCGACGGCTTTGGTCCAGCCGCCGTCGTCGAAGTCTGTTTCCGTCCAGCCGCCGGGCGCCTTCCCGGCGTCGAACACCTCCATGTAGCCGACGGGGCCGTACATGGTCTGCTGCTCCCAGGCGTCGGCCTTCTGAACGAGCCACGCATCGTCGGAATCGATCTCGATCCTCTTACCGTCTTCTGTGAGGACATCGGCCTGGAAGAAGAGGGAAGCGCAGCCGAAGGCGGCGAGATGGTGCAGCGGCGGGAGCTGGTACCACGACATGTCGCGCCCGTACGAGTGCAGCAGGAGAGCGACGACGTTCGGGCCCTTGCGAAGGTAGGGAGCGATGTCGCGGGCGTCGTAGCTCTGGAACGCAGGGTCGCAGCGAGCGGGGCCGCGCCCGACGAAGACGCCGTTAACGTAGAGATGATAACGGCCGTCGGCGGAGACGTGGGCGACGGCTTCTGCAGCGTCCGAAGGCAGGTCGAAGCGGCGGCGGAAGTACCAGAAGCCGTTGCGCTGCTCCGACAGGTCAGGCCGGCGGGAATAAAAGTAGGCCTCCGCCACGGCGGCGGGTCCGGCGGCGAGCCGCGGCGGCGTTATCCAATTCGCCCTGCGCGTAAAACGCTCGTCCAATTCGTTACCTCCAGTTGCTCCGTTCCTGTGAAGAGAGAACCTGGTCCCGCTAGAGGATAAAGCCTGAGGGCGGACAGCGTCCAGCAGAATCGGAGAGTGGGCACCACCGCCTCCGTCGCCCGGGTTCGATTGCCCTTAGCTCGTCGCGGCGCGGCACAGCCTCGATTTCCGCGATCGGAGCGTCCCGCATTCACGCGGTCGCATTCGAGGCGAAGAAGGCGTTTCTGTCGCGCCGCCGCAAGCCGTACGCTCGGGCCGAGTTTGCGATGAAACAGCAACGGCTGCGGGTGCTTCTCTTAGCAAGTCTGAACGGCAACCGCCTTAACGTTAAATTATCCTCTGCTTTCCGCCAGGCATCTGGGATGCACAGTGACCGGGCGATCGTGTGGGGACGGAGGTGACGGTGACGAAGGAGAGCTCGCAGGCCGAGAGGGCGCCGACCCTCCGTTCACGAAAAGGGGTAGGAGATGAACAAGGAAAGACATCCCCGAATCGTTTCCAGGATAGCTGAGCTAGGCCGGAGTCGGCTTGGCATGAGCCTTGGTCTCATGGCGGTCGCCGCACTGGCGGTCCTGGCCGCTTCCGTCTACACGTCCGGGTTGCAGGCCGCCAGCGTGACGCCCGTTATTATGGAAGGCAACGTTTTCTGCGAGGACTTCGGCCTGCTGGAGGCCGTTCGGCCTGACCCTCCAAACACTCAGTCCTACGACTTCTTCGACATCGACGGGAACCCCCAGAGCATCACTGTGACCACGGACGGCGTCTCGTTCGACTGGACTTCGACGCTGGGCATCGACAAGGTCATCGTGAAAGGCGGCCCAGACTCGAACATATACACGTATGACCCACCGGAGGAGTCGTTCGGCGACGCCAATCTCACCGCGCCGGCCAACTGCGGCGTCGGCGACAACCCGTGCGGCCTCAGTCACATCAGCTTCTGCTATGACAAAGAAGACACGCCGACGCCGACTATGACCAGTACTCCAACATCAACCGCCACCAACACGCCGACGGCGACGAACACGCCGACCGCAACCGCAACCAACACGCCGACAGTGACCGAGACGCCGGAGACACCGACGGCAACCCCGGAGGCGACGGAGGTCGGGCCGACGAACACGCCGACACCCACAAGCACAACGCCGCCGACCTCCACGCCAACCGCGACGCCCACCGCCACACCTCTCGCGCAGGTGCTGCCGGTGATAATCGCTCCCACACCGCGGCCCGTGGGCGTTCTTCCGAGCGCGGGAACAGGCAGTGAGAGCGCTTCACAGCCCGACGTGGCGATACTGGGCACGGCTCTGGCTGTGGCCCTCGCTGCCGGTGGGCTTCTGTTCGCCGGGAGAAGAGTGAACCGCAAGAGCTAAGACCAGGCGGCTGGAACCGCCGGACGATGAGATGAGAGGCCTCGAGATGATCTTGGGGCTTCTCTCTTCATCGCTTCGTCCGCAGGTTGAGGAGGCTTTGTCAAGCGCGTTGCAGAAATTCCCCGCGGCGTTCGCGCTCGTCGGAATTGGCCGCCTCCTTCTTCCACAACGCATGCCGCGGACTGCGATTAGAGCGAACCTGCTGCATTGGGGACGTGCCCCACTGATGCCGGCGCCCGACGGGCCGCCGCGAAGTCAGAAAGAGCGCTCCGTGCTAAGATGCAGTCGACGCCGCGCCCGGCGACACGAGAGGTCGAACGCGCCTGCCCTCGACGTGACATCCGGGAGGGCCGGAGAAAGCGTTAAGGCGACGGGTCCATGCGTCGGACAAGGTCTGAGACGTCCGGCAATGATCCCGTCGGCTGGCGAAGGAGGGAAGCGACACATGAGGCAGCAACGCCAAGCGTTCGAGTACCGGGTGACGGCGAAGAACGACGTGCCCGACTCGTGGAACCCTATTCACCGCGACGACTACGCGCGCTCGCTGGGCTACCCGGGCGGCCTGGTCGCCGGCGTTACCCTCTACGCCTTCGCGGCCGATGCCGCCATCCGCGCTCTCGGCGCCGACTGGCTAGAGAGGGGTTACGGCGCGATCGAGTTCCGGCGTCCGGTCTTCGACGGCGAAGAACTGGCCATCCGCGCGGAGCCGGTCGGCGAGGCGGACTGGCGGATCACGCTGTCGCGCGACGGGCTACGGGCAGAGGCGCTGGCCGGGCCCTATCGCGAGGAGATCAGGGTCGACGACCTCGAGCGCGACGACACGGTGGAGCCACAGGTGCTCGTGAAGGACGCGGCGATGACCGGCGCGTTGCTCAAGAGGGCGGACGACCGTACGTATACAAGACCAGAACTGGAGCACTTCCTCGCTGCGGCGGGCCTGGAAGGAACACCGCTGGCGGCGGCGCTGCTATCGCGCGGGCTGGTCCCGCCCAGCGTCCTGGCCGCACTGCCCTTCACCCTGCTGTGGCGGAACTACCCCTACAGCGTCGTTATCCACACCGCGAGCGCCACGGAATGGGTCTCGCCGGCGCGGTTAGGCAGAACGCTGTACAGTTGGGGACGGGTCGAAGAGGCCCGCGAGCGGAAGGGACGCTTCTTCGTGACGCAACGGGTGCTGACCGTAGACAGCGAGGGAACGGTGGTCGCCCGAATGCTCCACACCGGCGCTTACGAGCCGTCGCGCTGACCTTTGAGGGTTACTGCGCCTCCTCCGCCAGGTCCTGCCGTATCTTGAGCAGCCGCATGATGTCGGAGCGCGAGATCAGGCCGACAAGGCGATCGCCCTCGACGACGGGCACCTGGTTCACGTCTTCCTCGCTCATGATCTGCACCACACGTCGCAGGTCTTCCTCGCGGGAAACGGCGTGCAAGCGGTCGAAAGCGGTCATCGTCTTCGAGACGGACGTCGTGGCCCACTCATCGCGCGGGACGCGCCGGACGTCCTCGAGGGTGACGAGTCCCAGGAGCTGCCCGTCGCGCTGGATGGGAAAGCAGCGGACGTTCCGGGGCAGGATGTAGCCGTCGACGAGCTGTTCGAGGGACGTATCAGGCGAGACGATCTCGCAATCGGTCCGCGCTGCCTGGCCCGCCGTCATGCCGGCGAGTGTGACCTGCGCCAGCGTCTGCTGGTAGCTGCCGAGGGAGGCACTGCGCAGGAAGAGGCCGATGACAAACAGCCATATGCCGCCGATGAGGTTGCCGAAGAGGAAGAAGATGACGCCCACCCCCATCAGCCCGTAGGAAAAGTACTCACCCACACGAGACGCTGTCCGCGTCGCGGCAAGCAGGTTCTTCTTTCGCCACCAGAGCAGGGAGCGGAAAACGCGCCCGCCGTCGAGGGGGAAGCCGGGCAACAGGTTGAACGCGGCGATCACGGCATTCAGCACCGCCAGATTGGCTGATATGCCCGCTACCCCACTATTCCAGAACTGGAGGACGGCCCAGCCGATGGCGAAGACAAGGCCCATGCCCAGGCTGGTGAGCGGACCGACGATGGCGATAACGAACTCGTCCTCGGCCGACTTCGGCTCTCCCTTCAGGTTGGAGACGCCGCCGAACAGAAAGAGAGTGATCCCCCGCACGTCGACGCCGCGGCCTCTGGCCACCCACGAATGGGCCAACTCATGCATGAGCAACGACGCGAAGAAAACGAGGCTGATGAACCCTCCCGCAACCCAGCGCTGCGTCGCCGTCCAATCGAATATGGTCAGGATCCCTTCCGCGAACGACCACGTTATGAGGAGGAAGATGATTACCCAGCTCCAGTGAACTGAGACATCGACGCCACCATACTTGCCGATTTTGAATGATCCCGGCATCGTTTTCCTCCAGTCCGATACCGCTGGAAGTCTCCTGTATGACCTCCTGATCTAATGGTATACCCCAGATCAAGGCCTGTCGAGGCGAATACGAAACGGGCGCAGAGACGCTGGACCGGCAGGGCGTGGGGAGCGTCGACTTCCGGCGGGCAATCACACGGCGGAAGTCGATGGAAGACGCCTGTGCGGCATCTCACCGGGGTCGGAGAGAAAGGGCGCCGAAGGGGGGAGCTATCCCCGCGCTGCTCGGCGCCTCACCGCTCCCTCGATCCGCTCGAGCGAGGGCGTAGCCTGCGGGCCGACGGCGTCGCCGCCCCCCCAGGCGCAGAGTCGCGTCCCGACTGAAATCAGGGCAAGGCCGAGCAGGCGCGCCGGTCGGAGCGCCGGGTGCGCGCGGGGCGGCAGCTCCCGTCGCACGCGGAGCGTCCGCTCCAGCATCCGCTCCTCGCGCTCCCGCAGCACTTCCTGTACGTAGAGATGCAGCCACATCCGTCCGGCCGCTCCTTATACGAATGGCACGACTTTCCTCGCCTCCCGGCCCTGCTCCCGTTTGCTTTCCGCCCGCACCTGATCGATTGCCTGCTTCAGCACGGCGACGCTCCCGCGGGCATCCTCCTCCCGCAGACGCCCGAAGGCGAGGCGCAGGTAGGAATGGTGACCGCCTTCCACGGAGAAGACGTCGCCGGGCAGAAAGGCGACTCCGCGCTCTGCGGCGACGCCCAGCACCCTGCGGGCGGGCAGCCCCTCGGTAAGGCGGCACCAGACGCAGAGTCCCCCCTGAGGAGGCGCAAGGTGGACAACGCCTTGTAGCTCGCGCGTCAGTTCGGAGATGAGGGCATCGCGGCGCCGGGCGAAGACGGGCCGCGCGCGGTCGAGGAACGCGTCGACGAGGCCGGTCTCGAGGGCGCGCAACGCCAGCCACTGGCTCAGAGTCGCCGTATGCAGATCGGCGATCTGCTTGAACAACAGAACGCGCTCGACTACCGGTTTCGGCGCCGCCAGCCAGCCGACCCGGAGTCCCGGCACAAGCATTTTCGAAAACGTGCCGATGTGAATGACGTGGTCGGCGGGCGTCAGGGAGGCCAGCGGCAGGGGGCGTTCCCCTCCGAAGTAGATCTCACTGAAGGCATCGTCTTCCACGACGGGGATCTGGTTGCGGCGGCTGAATTGCAGCAGTTGCCCGCGCCGCTCCGGCGACATGCTCGTTCCCGTGGGGTTGTTGAAGTTGGGGATCGTGAAGACGAGGATGGGGCAGCGGCGCGCAAACGCCTGCTGAAGGGCATCGATCCGCATGCCCTGGTCGTCAGATGGGATGGCGACGAGGCGCGGGCGCCGCTGGCGAAAGGCATGGATTGCGCCCGGGTATGTCGGAGACTCAATTGCCGCCTCGTCGTCAGACCCCAGGAACGCCCTCGCCACCAGGTCGAGCGCTTGTTGCGCCCCCGCTGTGATGACCACGTTTTCGGGATGGTAGCGCGCGCCCCGCTGGCGCAGCCGCTCCGCTATCGCCTCCCTTAGCGGCGGGAGCCCTTCCGTCGGCAGGTAGGCGAGCGCCCCGCTGCCCTGTGCGTCCAGCAGCTCCCTCAAGAGTCTCCCGACTTCGGCCAGCGGCACAAGCTCGGGGTCGAGCTCCGCCGAAACGAGACCGGCGCCGTCCGGCCTTCCCTCACCCGAGCGGATCTCCTGCCGCCAGGGAACCAGGTGCTGCCCCTCTTCGGCGAACAGTTGCTGCCATACGACCGGCCGGCTCAGTGGCTCGTCTTCCTCCGGGCAGCAGGCAACGGCCGTCCCGCGGCCCACCCTGCCGATCACGAGTCCATCCGCCGCCAGCTCGTCGTAAGCGTTCACAACCGTCGAGCGGTTGACGTCGAGCGCGCGGGCAAGGCTGCGCTCGGACGGGAGGCGGCTGCCGATGGGGATACTGCCGTCCAAAATGCGGGCGCGCAGGGCTTCGGCTATCTGACGGTAGAGTGGCACCGGAGAGCGCCGGTCGATGTCGAGGTCCAACTCCTTCGCTTCCTTGAATTGGATGGTTCCCGATTGCCGCTGTGCCAGCCATTCACAGCTTATCGGCGCGAGAGAAGGCTGTCAACAGCCAATTGGAGGTTCCAGAAGCCATCCATTCGGGAGTCGCCACGACAGGGCCGGATGGCAGCGCGCTACGGTGGTTTTTCGCGCCGCGTCCGCGGCTGAGAGAGACCAATCGAAAGAACCGCCGCTACGTTGCCGCCGTCCCGGTGCCCGTATCCAGCGCGAACGGCGGGTAAGGCTCGACGAGCGACGCCTGGTAGCCGAGAAGCCGCGCCTCCCAGCGCAGGACGCCCACCTGGAAGCCGAACAGCCCGTCGGGGTAGTTCTCCTGGATCAGCACCATGATGGCGGCGATGATCCAGATGATTCCGGAGATCAGGCCAAGGATCCCCAGCACAAAGGCGCTGGGGATTGCCAGGATGATCCGCAGGAGGGCGCTTCCGACCGTCGGCGTCCCCCCGGTCTGGATCTCCACGCGAACTATCTCTTCAGGCTTCTCGGTGGGAAACCGGTCGGTGACGAGGCCCAGGTAGGCATACAAAGCCATCACCCACCGGATCCAGCCGGTCATGCGGGGGCCGTCCTCCTGGAGGAATCGCTCCGCGCCTTTCTGCGAAATGAAAATCGCCGCCAGCGCCGGGAAGAGCAGGTACACCAGGCCCAGTATCCAGCCGAAGGCGCCGCCAAGAATCGACAGGATTATCAGGACGACGATGCGGAGAAAGACGTGGGGCCGCTCGAACTTCTCGGGGCGCGCTATGTCGAAGGAGACGGGGTAAACCGCCACATGCCACCTCCTTTTGGCGTGATCAGCAAACGTCTTCCGTTAGAGCGATGGTACGCGCAGCGACGCGCTCTGTCCATAGGCCAAACCCCAATTTCACCTCAGCGGCGGAGAAAGACTGGCGGCCTGCCTGAGCCGGCAGGCTGGGACGACGGGGCGCTCTTGCCGCTCGCTAGGCTGCCGCCTGCTCCAGCTCAATGCCTTCGTCGGAGAGCCTTTGCTCGTCGATGGGGACGCCGGCGCGTATGAGGCGCTCGGCAGGCGCCTGGTCGGTGATGCGGTTGACGCTGAGGGCGGCGCGCAGACGCCCGTTCACGACGTAGAACGCGCTGAACGAACGGGTCGCGGGATCGCCGCGAAAGACCACGCTGTCCCACCTGCTCGCAAAGCCGACGTACTGGAGACTCAGCTCGTACTGGTCGGACCAGAAGTAGGGGACGGGCGCGTACGCCTCCGCTGCGCCGAGCATGTTGCGGGCGACAGCGGCGCCCTGGTTCAGGGCATTGTCGTAGTGCTCGAGGCGAAGGCGCTCCCGCCATACCGGATGCCACCAGTTGGCGACGTCCCCGGCGGCGTAGACGTCCGGCAGGTTTGTCCGGCCCAGCTCGTCGGTCAGCACGCCGTTCTCAAGCGCGACGCCGGAGTCCTCGAGCCAGCCGACGGCCGAGGCCACGCCGACGCCTATGACGGCAATGTCACAGGAAATGACGTCGCCGGTGGTCGTAACGGCCGCCTCCAGCCGCCGCGCTCCACGGAACTCCGCCACGCCCATGCCGGTTCGCACGTCGACGCCGTGGTCGCGGTGGATGGCGGCGTATATCGACCCCATCTCCTCGCCGAGCGCGCGAACAAGCGGCACGGGCGCGATCTCTATCATCGTGACCTCACAGCCGAGGACACGGGCGGAGGCAGCGACCTCGGAGCCGATGAAGCCCGCGCCGACGACGAGGACGCGCGGTCGCTTTTGCAGCTCGTCGCCGAGGGCGTCGGCGTCGCGCAGGGTGCGCAGGTAGCGGACGCCCTCCAGCCCAATGCCCGGCACGTAGAGCCGCCGCAGGTCGGCCCCCGTCGCGATCAGCAGCCGGTCGTAGCGGACCAGCTCGCCCGACTCCAGCTCGACACGCCGCTCGCCGGGGTCGAGAGACACTGCCCTTTCGCCGAGGCGCAGGTCGATCTCGTGCTCGCGGTAGTATTGCGCGCCCTGCAGGAAAACGTGCTCCCGCGGCGACTCCCGCCGCAGATAGTCCTTGGAGAGCGGCGGACGCTCGTAAGGCGGGTCGGGTTCGGCGCCGACGAGGACGATGCGCCCATCGAAGCCCTCGCTGCGCAGCGTTTCGGCGGCGGTGCCTCCCGTCAGGTTCGCGCCGACGATGACGTACGTTGGTTTATCGTTCATCATGTCCCCCTTGGCCGGCGCGACACCCAGATCTGTCCGTCCTCGATCTTGACATCGTACACAGGCTCCGGCTCCCTGGCGGGAGGCTTCACGGCCTCGCCTGTCCTGATATCGAAGCCGCTGCGATGCCACGGGCAACGGACCATCTCGCCCTCGATCACGCCCTCGGAGAGATCGGCACCTCTGTGGGTGCAGACGGCGCCGAGCGCGTAGACCTCGCCGCGGAGCTTCGCCAGAACGATACGCTGCCCGTCCACCTCAACCCCCAGCAGACCTCCATCGTCAAGGTCTCCCTCGCTCGCGACGGCCTGGTGCTCTTGTTCAGGTTGCATCGTTCATCTCCTCCTTCGAAATGCGCGCATCTTTCTTTGTGTCTGCCGTTCCCTAATGGCCGGCGTGAATGTGCATCGATGGATGACGCGGCGCCGCTTCCGCGTTCCCGGACGGCGGCGCCCCCTCCTTCGCTCGCCTGAAGCGTCCGCCGACGCGTGACAGAAGCTGCGCGTTCACTGCGACGATCACCGTCGACAGCGACATCAGGATGGCGCCGGCGGCAGGCGGCAGGAAGAATCCCAGGCTGAAGAAGACTCCGCCCGCTGCCGGAATGGCTACCGCGTTGTAGCCCGTCGCCCAGAGGAGGTTCTGCACCATCTTGCTGTAAGTGGCGCGGGCAAGCTCGATGACGTCGACGGCGTCGCGGGGGTCGGAGCGCACGAGAATGATGTCGGCCGATTCGATTGCGACGTCGGCGCCCGCGCCGATGGCGATGCCGACGTCCGCTTCCACGAGGGCGGGGGCGTCGTTCACGCCGTCGCCCACCATCGCTACCCGCAGCCCCTGCGCCTTCACCCCTCTGATCTTGTCCGCCTTCTTGTCGGGGAGCACACCCGCGAAGTACTGCGTCAGGCCGAGCTCTCCCGCCACCCACCTCGCGACGGGCTCCGAGTCGCCGGTGAGCATCATGACCTGCACCCCCATGCCCTTCAGCCGGTCGACCGCTTCCCGCGATTCCTCGCGGACGATATCGGCGAGGGCGACTGCGCCCTCCACTTTGCCATCGACCAGCAAGTAGACGACCGTCTTCCCCTGCTCCGCTATCTGGCGCAGCCGGCCGTCCCCGACGGTGAGCTGCCGCTCGGTAAGATAGCCGGGGCTGACCACCATGACGCCTCTGCCGTTGACCGTGCCTTCGACGCCCTTGCCGGCGATAGCGCGGAACTCCTGCGGCTGCGCGACGTCCAGCCCCCTCTCGCGGGCGGCCTCGACGACGCCGGCGGCAATCGGGTGCTCGGAGCGGCTCTCGAGCGCGGCGGCCAGCGACAGCACCTCATCTTCGCTGCGGCCGTTAAGGGCGACGACATCGGTCACGCCGAAGCGTCCCTCCGTGAGCGTGCCCGTCTTGTCGAAAACGATTGCGTTGATGCTGCGCGCCCGCTCGAAGGCGCTGCGGTTGCGGATGAGCAGACCGGCTCCCGCGGCAAGGGCGGTGGAGACGGCGACCACGAGGGGCACCGCCAGCCCCAGCGCGTGCGGGCAGGCGATGACCATTACCGTCACCGTCCGTTCGAGGGCGAACTCGAAGCTGCGGCCGCTGACGAGCCAGGAGACAAGCGTGGCGCTGCCCGCCCCCAGCGCTATGATGACAAGCCACAGCGCCGCCCGGTTGGCGAGGTCCTGCGTGCGGGAGCGCGAAGCCTGCGCCCGCCGCACCATCTCCGTGACCTGAGAGAGGTAGGTCTCGTCGCCGGTCTTCTGCACTTCGACGGTGACGGCCGACTCGCCGTTGATCGAGCCGCCGATAACGGTGTCGCCTTCGCCCTTCTCAACCGGCCTGCTTTCGCCCGTGAGCATCGCCTCGTTCAGCGACGTCCGCCCCTCGACGACGACGCCGTCGACGGGGACGCGCTCGCCGGGCTTGACCAGCACGCGCTCGCCCCTGCCGATCTGGGCGACGGGCACGTCCTCCGTCGAGCCGTCGGGCAGGAGGCGGTGGGCCTCGGCGGGCAGGAGGCGGGCGAGCGCTTCCAGGGCGCCGGACGCGCCGAGCAGCGAGCGCATCTCCAGCCAGTGGCCGAGGAGCATGACGTCGATAAGGGTGGCCAGCTCCCAGAAGAAGACCTCGCCCGACACGCCAAAGACGACGACCGAGCTGTAGACGTAGGCGACGCTTATCGCGAGGGCGATGAGCGTCATCATGCCGGGCTCGCGCCGCCGCAGCTCTCCGATGATGCCGGTGAGGAACGGCCAGCCACCGTAGAAGAATATGACGCTGGCGAAGGCGAACTGCACCCACTCGTCACCGGGGAAGTCGAGCTCCTCCTCGATGCCCAGGAAGTCCTGGATAAGGGGCGAAAGGAGCACTACCGGAATCGTGAGGACGAGCGATATCCAGAAGCGGCGGCGAAAGTCCTCCGCCATGTGGGCGTGGTGCGTCATGCCTGCGCCCGGCCGCTCCGGCCCACCGCCGTGCTCGGGGCCGGCGTGCTGGTGCCGGTGCTCTGCGTGCTCCATACGCTGCTCCTATGTGGGCATCGGTGCCGCGAGGACGCTGGGGGCGCTACCCGGGCCCTGACGATGACCGACCGGTGAGGTCGCGGCGGATCTGCTCGAACTCCTCGCGGGTGATGTCGCCCCGCGCGTAGCGCCGCTTCGCTATCTCGAGGGCGTCGTCTTCGTCACCGCGCCGCGACGTCCGCGTCCCGCCAAGCGCGTACGCGATGAAATAGAGGATCGTCCCCAGAAAGACGAGCCAGAGTATGCCGCCGAAGAGCATCCACCAGCCCATCCCCTCATGCGCATGCCACCACATGTCTCTCCCCTTCTCCTGCCACGGGCACAAAATCGCGGAGACCTGCTGAAGGTCCGTTCACTGCATCTTAGAAGGCGAATGTTGAAGGAGTATGAAGATTGGGCGGCGCGTGATAGAAGATTTGTGAACGTCTGCCGGGCGCGTCCGCTCCCGCTACGGTTGGGGCCGCCCGTATATGAGCTTGAGGATGCCCAGCATCCGCGACTCCTCGCGCTCGAGGGTCCAGCCGGCGGCGCGCACGTTCCCGACGGTGTCGCGATCAATGTTTTCGCCGCCTATCCGGACCGCGATGGGGTTGAGCCAGCGCATCACCCTGCCGAGAAGCCGGTTCTTCGCGATGACGTGCTCGAAGAGGCGCAACTTCCCGCCGGGGGCGCAAACGCGCAGCGCCTCGCGGAGTCCGGCCTGTGGGTCGGGGACAGAGCAGAAGACGCAGGTGGCGATGACCGTGTCGAAGACGGCGTCCTTCAGCGGGAGATGCTGGGCGTCGGCGAGGAGGAAGTCGACCCGGCGGCTGTCGCGCCTCGCCCGCTCGACCGCGCGCTGGAGCATCGCGGGGGCGATGTCGATGGCGACGACGCGCGAGCCGTCCGGGTAGAGGGACAGGTTGACGCCGGTGCCCACGCCGATCTCGAGCACGCGCGCGCCGTCCACCTGCTGCCAGAGGCGGCGTCGCAGGCGGCGGAAGCCGAGCAACTCCATGGGGCGAGTCGCGAGGTCGTACCAGCGGGCGACGCCCTGGTAGCGCGCCTGCTCCTTCGCGGTCTCGTCAACTGACTTCGAGTTCATCGCGTCGCCCGTGAACAAATGAAGTGAGTCATTCTTAATAATACCACCGGCGCCACGACAGCGAGATGAAGAGAGGGCCGCCTTGCTTGGACGGCCCTCCCGTTCCTTGAGTCAGTTGCTACCCACTATGCCGCCGTGACCGCACAAGCGAAGCGGCGAGACAAGCCGCGGCGATGACGCTCACCGCACCGCTAACGGCGGCGGCGGCCCACCAGAAGGCCAGACTGTCCCCTTCTTGTTGCGTGTTGGACAGCCCCGCAGGAGGCAAAGCGACTTCCGCCTGACCGGCAGCAGGCGCTTCGCCTTGCGTCGTCGGGACGCGTATGATGGGCCCTTCGGTTTGCAGAGCTAACTGATGGAAGCCTGCACTCCATTTGTCATAAGCTACTACCGCCCCCGCTATCCTAAAGCCGACGGATGCCCCTTCAGCACCGCAACCCGGCACCTGTTTCGTAGACGGCACAACAAGGTAAGCGTAAGACGTGGGCGTGGCTGTGGAGAGACCCTCTTGGCCCACAACAACCTCACCGCATTTGTGCCATGAGAGCTCTTGCGAAAGGTCCACTATGGACGCATCGATTATTATGGGTGAGGGGAGGCGACCGGAGCCATCAGGAAACTCGTACTCCGTAATAGGCTTCCCCTGGATGGACATCGGGCCGCTGTAGGCTGCGAACGGCTCGCCGGCCGAGAGATCGATAAAGATGGGCGATGCAGAGGCGAGCGCAGCCGCGTCGAGCTTCAATGTCTGGTGCGCCGGTTTCCCGCCTATGGTGAAGGACATGGTTGTCCCTTCTTCCAGACACAGCTCCTTCCCCTCTGCAAGCGCCACGGCGGCCTCGAAGGACAGCGGCGGCAGGGAAGGACGGCCCTTTGCCACCACACCCTCCGCACATACCACGCCGTCTGCGAGCGCCTGCACAACTGTTCCCTCAGGGGCGGGGGTCGCGTCAATCCATGCCGTCCCGTTAATAGCCAGCGCGTTGCCCTCGACCGGTGGAGTGGGTGCAACGTCCTGCGCAGGGGTCGGCGTATTGACGGCAGGGGTTGCTGTGGCTGTCGGCTCTTCGGCTGTGGCGGGGAGGGGACTCGCGGTAGAGATAGCGAGCAGCAGAGCCAGGTTCGCGACCGTCACAAAAGGCCATAATATGCGTCCGGCAAAGTTCATCGCTGCACTCCTTTCCCTGTTGTTGGCGCTGCACCAACTACGCGGCGTCTTCCCTCACCGAACCCAGGATGCCAGGTGCAACATCTGCTCAGAGCATCGTAGCCGATCCCCCCTTCCTTCATACCAGCGCCACAAGGATAGCCGGGGTCCGAGGGTTTATCAAGCCTCTGGGGAAACCCCGCCGGCGGCTGCAAGCGGGGTGCTGCGAACGCGGGCCCGCCCCTCGCGCATCCGCTCGCCTGTTTGTTACTCCTTGACGGCCTGCGGTCTCTGTTCTCCGGCGGGCTGCGCGACGGGCTCCTGCAAGTAGCGGCGCAGCGCCATGAACGCGGCCACCCCATCGCCGACGGCAGCGGCCAGTTGCCGCGGAGAGCGCGAGCGGATGTCGCCGGCGGCAAACACGCCCGGCAGGCTCGTCTGAAAGGAGTCATCGACGACGACGAAGCCCTTCTCGTCTAGGTCGAGGGAGCCGCGCAGGAAATCGCTGTGGGGCTGCATGCCGATAACGACGAAGGCCGCGGCCGGCTGAAACGTCGTCTCCTCGCCCGTCTTCCGGTCGTGGCACACGACCGACGACAGCTTGCGCTCGCCCTCGAAGCGCAGCACCTCGGTCTCGGTGTGCACTCGGAACTCGGGGCGGTCGAGCACCTTCTCCTGTAGCGCCCGGAACGCGCTGAGCGACGGCAGGAACTCGACGATGCGCACGAGCTTCGCGAAGCGGGACAGCGAGATCGCTTCCTCCAGACCCGCGTTCCCCCCGCCGACCACCATCACTTCATCCGCGCCCCGGTAAAGCGGCCCGTCGCAGGTGGCGCAGTAGTGGACGCCCCTGCCGGTCAGCCTCTCTTCGCCCGGAACGCCCAGCTTTCTCCTCCCGGTGCCTGTCGCGATGAGCACGGCCCGCGCCGAGTACTCATCGCCCTGGTCCGTCGTCACGCGGAGCCGCTCGCCGTCCCGCGCGATGCCGCCGACGGCCACCGCTTGCAGTATCTCGACGCCGTTCTCGCGTGCCTGCGCCACCATCCGGTCTGCTATCTCCGCGCCCGATACTCCTCCCGGGAACCCCGGGTAGTTGTCGTAACGCTCCACCCTTCCCGGCTGGCCGCCGGGCGCGCTCTTCTCGATAACCAGGCAATCAATGCGCTCGCGGGCGGCGTAGATGGCGGCGGTGAGGCCGGCGGGCCCTCCACCAACGATGATCAGGTCGTACGAGTCCTTCTTCGCCCTCAGTCTGAGGCCCAGCTTACGGGCAAGCTCGTCGTTTGACGGCTCGACGAGGATGGAGCCGTCGGCGAACAGGATTGTGGGGATTATCTGTTTGCCGTCGTTGATCTCCCTTACCCTGGCCGCGGCCGTCGGGTCGGCCTCGATATCGATCCATTCGAAGGGGACGCGCTGCTCGGTCAGGAAGTCCTTCGAGCGTATGCAATCGGGGCACCACAGGGCGCCGTACATCGTTATCGTTTCGTCGCTCATTGCCGTCCTCCGTGGAAAGGCAGCCTCATTGGAGCCGCCTCCTACTTCAAGGATAACATGGGGAGGAAATCACTTGCCGGGAGCGGCCTCGACCGCGCTTGCCCGTTCGAGGGCGATGGCGGCGGGTGTGCCGATGCGGCGATAGCCGGGGTAGAGGACGGCAACCAGCGCTACGAACGAGGCGACGGCCACCCCCATCGCCGCCATCACTGGCCGCGCCCCCGCGAGGTCGGCGGTGGCGGTGAGCGGCATTATGGCGATCGGCTGGAGCGACCATGTGAGCGTGTACACGCTCATCACCCTGCCCGTGAACTCACGCTCTGTGTGGGCGAAGATGAGGGTGTTGTTCAGGGTGGCGTAGCTTGTGGACATGAAGCCGACAAGCGCCAGCGTGACAAGCGCAAGGGCGAACACGGGCGCAATCCCGAACAGCAGCAGCCCGACGCCGAAGCCGATGCCGACGAGGAGCTGCAACGCGGAGCGGTGCGGGTAGCCGCTGATGCGCGCCATCAGCAGCGACCCCATGATCGCGCCGATGCCGACGAATGTGTTCATCATCCCAAAGCCGAAGGAGCCGACGTCGTAGACCTCCTCGCCGGCGAAGACGGGCAGGAGCACGAAGTACGACATGCCGACGAGCACGACGACAAAGGCCATCATAATGAGGACGACCAGCGACCAGTAATTGAGGATGTACCTCGCGCCGACGGTCATCTCCTCCCAGAACGGACGTGCTGTCTGACGGCGCGCCGCACCCGGCGACTCGATCTTCCACAGGGCGAAGAGGACGGCGGTATCGAGGGCGACGACGGTGTAGAAGGTGCCGGTCATGCCGAACCAGGGCAGGGCGATGAGACCGCCCGCGAGCGAAGGCCCGATGATGCGGGTGGCGTTCATGGCGCCGCTGTTCAAAGCGAGAGCGTTCATCAGCGACTCGCCCTCGCCCGCCAGCTCCGGCACCAGCGCCTGGCGCGCGGGCATGTTGAACGCCCACACAATTCCCTGGCAGAAGCTTATGACGACGAGGTGCCAGATCTCGATGACGCCGGCGTGCACGAGCACGGCCATCACCAGATAGAAGAAGGTGATGAAGCTCTGCGTGACGAGCAGGAGCTTCCGCTTGTCCACGCGATCGGCGATGACGCCGCCCAGGGGAGAGCAGAGGGACATGGGTATGCCCCAGGCGACGCTCACGAAGCCGAGCGCGGTCGCCTTCCCCGCGATGTCGTAGGCGAGGAAGCTGCGCGCCACCTGCGACATCTGCATGGCCATGAAGTAGAGGAGGAGGCTCGTCCAGTACCAGCGGTAGTTGAGACTGCTGAGTGCGGCGAACGTTTTGCTTCCGCCGCGGGCGCCCTCGTTTGTCGCCGCCGCGAGGCGACGGCCGCTTGCGGCCTCTTCCCCACCGGGTATTTTCGTGGCAGGAGGCTCCATCCGTCAGTTCCGTTTGCGATTCAATGGGACTACCGTCAACATAATCGGAGCTCGCCCCCCTGTCAACGCAGGGCCGCATCTCACCCCGCCGGGGGAACGCCCGCGCCACCGTCCGTTTGTCCGTTATCTATCCGTTGACGGACACTTTCTCCCTTGGAGCCGGGGGGCCTTATTGAATTGCGAAGTGCTATACTGAAACGGCTTCGACCCGCTGCAACCGAGGAAGGAGAGGCCGATGTGCCGGATGTGCGAATGGCTGGGCGACGGGACCGTCTGGTATAAGAACCCCAAGAACTACTCCAACCGCATGTACAAGCTGCGAGAGCCCGGCGCCAAGAGCAACTTTCGCGGCGACCCGCAAAACGTAGGGATGGGCCTCCAGGACGCCATACAGGCGAAGGCCAACGGCGACCTCGATAAGTTCCGCTCCATCATCAGCGAGATGAACCGTCGCCACGCAACGCAGCCGGGCACGCAGGTCGTCCCCCTGAAGGACTGCATTGACGTGGTCATGGAAATGGGCACGCCCACCGCTGCCATGCATTGCATCTGCCGGAAAACGGCGCGCGGCGAAGAGGAGACGAACATCAACGAGTACAGTTGTCTCGGGCTGGGCACGGGGATGTTCAAGTGGGAGCGCTGGCCGGAACGCTACCGCGGCGGCGTCGAATTCCTCAGCCCGAAGCAGACGGCGGAGTTCCTGGAGTACTGGGACAAGCGCGGCATGGTGCACATCCTCATGCAGGAGGGCGGCGACTTCATCGGCGGCATCTGCAACTGCGACTACCCCGATTGCCTGCCCATCCGCCTGCGAGTCGATTACGGGCTGGACTATCAGCTCGTCAAGGGCGAGTACATCTGCGAGGTCGACTACGAGCGATGCAACGGCTGCGGCGAATGCCTGGGCCGCTGCCAGTTCAACGCCCTCAAGTACGAGGCGACGATCGACAAGCCGAATATCGACCCCATGGCCTGCTTCGGCTGCGGCCTCTGCATGACCGCCTGCAACCGCGGCGCGATAAGCCTGGTGGAAAGGGACAAGTACCCTGTGTTGAAGAGGGTGTGGTAAGGAGAACGCGATGAACCCGGTAAGCCCGATAATCAATATCAACCGCGAGCTCTGCACCACCCCCTTTGACTGCAAGCGCTGCCTGCGCGTCTGCCCGCCGGCCGTATTCAACGTGACGGCTGTCAAAATGATCCGCGGCGTCGAGCTCGACAGGAAGGAGCCCGGCAACTACGTGGTCTTTCCCGCCTACCGCGACAAGTGCACCGCCTGCAACAAGTGCGTCGAGGTCTGTCCCGTCGGCGCAATCAGCCTGACTATGCCCGAGGAGGTTTCCGCATGACCTCGACTGCCGGCTACACCTGGGACCTGGCTGAGGAGATGATCACGAGGCTCGAAAGCGAGTTCGGGCCGGAAGCGCTGCGCGCCGAACTAAAAGCGGCGGGCAACGCACCTCGCGACGCCTTCTTCGCCGACTTCGGCCGGCGGTGGATGGAGCGCACGCTGGAGCTGGGCGAGCAGTACAGCGACCGCACGTATGAGGTGCTTAAGGCGGCGGCGGCGAAGACGGGCAGCCTCGCCTTCCCGTTCATACCGGAGCGGTTCGTTGAGATAGCGTACCTGGCGACGCAGCCCATATATACGCTGCCCATCGTCGAAAACGGAGCGCGCGGCCTCGTCTTCTGGGTGCCGTTCTGCGATTATGTCAAGACGGTCCGCGAGGAGCTGGGCGAGGAAGAGGCTGCCCGCCTGCCCTGCAAAGAGGCTTGTCTCGCCGCCTGCCGGCTCGCTTTCGAACGCTTCGGCTTCAATGTGAAGGTGGCATTGGAGGCCGCCGTCCCAAAGGATGACTATTGCCAGTTCAGCATAAGGCCTGCCTGACCTTGATATCGCTTTCGGATGCTCATCGACCTCCATAATCACACCGGCTGGGGCTCCGGCGACAGCCACGTCGACCCGTTTCGTCTCGTCGAACAGGCGCGCCGCTGGGGCCTCGACGGAATCGCCATCACCGACCACGACCAGTTGTGGGACCCGGAGAAAGTGGAGATGCTGCGGCAGCGGACGGACTTTCCGGTGGTGGTCGGCGCGGAGGTCGATACGGACATCGGGCACGTGCTCGTCTTCGGGCTGGCAGGGCCACAGCGCTGGCTGCGCATCCCCAGCGTCGAGGAATTGCGGGCGCAGGTGGACGAAGCGGGCGGCGTGATGATCGCGGCGCACCCGTTCCAGGACCTGGCGTCGGCCCTGCTCGCCGGCCGGTCCGTCGAGGAAGAGTGGGCGCGGCTCACGCAGCGGTACCGCTGGCGGCTGATGGACGCCATTGAGGTGCACAACGGGCGCATGGGCGAGCAGCAACGGAGGATGGCGTCGGAGTTAGCCGGACGGCTCGCGTTGCCGACAACGGGCGGCAGCGACTCGCACCGCCTGATGGAGGTCGCGAGGTCGTTCACCGTGTTCGAGGACGACATCAGGAGCGAGCACGACCTGGTAGAGGCAATCAAACGGGGGCGCTGCCGCGGCGGCGACTGGGCGTCGGAAGGGCTCATCGATAGGCGGGGCCGCGAGCTCAGCGCTTCCGGCGGCGGACGCGCCGACCTGGAGGAATGACATGCCGGTAAGACCAACACGCTCCAACCCCCTCTCAACGCGGCCGGTCTATCTGCCGAAGGTGCCGGCAAAGGAGCTCCAGGAGGCAGCGAAGGCAGCGAAAACGGCGCAGGGCGATGCCGTCCGCATCTACATCGACGGCGACGCGCGCGGGCTGGACGTCGAAAGGCTCGCCGGGCGCCTGTCCGAGGCGCTGGGACGGCAAGCAGTGGTGATGGGCGACATCGTGGCGGCGCTGGCCGGGCGGCCGCAGACCGAGGTGCGGCGCATCGTGGCGACAGCCGCGAACGCGATTGCGTGGGCCCGCGTGCGCGACGTTGCGAAGGAAGACTACCGCATACTGCCCATGCGGAGTGAGGTCGACGCGGAGGAGGCGCGGCTACGGGGTCGCTCGCAGCCGTCGTACGGCGGCGTCAGCCACCCCGGGGGCGAATACGAGTACCCGTACGATGCCGCCGCGTTGCAGGAGGCCTATCGCGGCCTTCTCGGCGACGAGGCGGCGGTCGTGCTCACCGACAGGCGGCTGGTGACGTGGAGCGGCTCGGAATGGTCGGCAACCCCGCGGCTGACGGGCAGCCCCCTCGTGTTATCCGTTTCAGACCCGTCGTCCGTCGAGGCGGTCTTCTCAAGCCCAGGGGGTGTGAACTATTCTGAGGGTTGAAACCCTCAGCTTCATTGGGGAGATGACGGCCCTCAGAACCGTATGAACAACGGTGCGGCAGCCATCTTCGGTGCATGCAGTAGTGAAGCAGGCGCAGCCACCCTGATCGGCCAGGATCTTTGCAGCAGTAGGGTTTTGCAGCGGTTCGTTAGGCGAACGGCTCCTCGGCCAGGAAGCTGAGGATCGCTTCCTTGAAGCGGGGGTCGGGCACAACCGTCAGGTGATCGCGGTCGGGAATTGAGACGAAGCGGGCACCCGGGATCGCGGCCACGAGGGCGTCGGCCCGCCCCACAAGATCGTCCTTCTCCCCCACGGCGACCAGCACCGGCAAGCGCACCTTGCCCAGCATTTCGGCGTCCAGCGGCGAGCGCGGCCGGCTGACGCAGGCGGCGAGCGCCTTGAGGTCGTTCCCCTGCGACTCAGCGAACTCGCGAAACCGCTGCCCCACGGGATGACTCACGGCAGAGGCATCGTCGGCGGAAAGGGCAGACGCGATGGCCGACGACTCGGTGGCGCCGCGCGAGACGCTGCCCACGCCGCCGAGCACGACGCGCCGGAAGCGCTGCGGGTGACGCGTCATCAGCTCCATCGATATCCAGCCGCCCATTGAGTAGCCGAAAAGATCGGCCTTCTCAATCGCCAGGTGGTCCATCAGGTTGACGACGTCGCCGCTCATCGATTCGCCGCTGTAGGCGCCCGGCTCGTGCGGCTTATCGCTTTCGCCGTGGCCGCGGCAATCGAGGGCGATGGTCTTCCTTCCAGCGTCGACCAGGCGCTTCACCCAGCCGGTTATCACCCAGTTACCGTTCAGGCTGCTGGCGAAGCCGTGCACGAGCATGATCGGCGGCCCCTCGCCGGCGACCTCGTAGTGGATCTTCACCCCATTCGAGTCGAAGAAAGGCATAGCATCCCCCTATTCTGTCGTCTCCCCACACCGCGCCCTGAAGGACGCGGCGCCGGCTGAGTCCCTTAATGATTGCCCACTATAGCGCAAGTTGGGCTATCATGCAGGCGGTCCGTGGTATCCGTCTCGCTCCGGGGAGGTGCGCTATGTCCGAGCTCTGGTTCACGCCCGCGTACGAGCTGGCCCGACGCGTCCGCTCGCGGGAGCTATCGCCTGTCGAGCTGATGGAAGCGTGCCTGGCGCGCATCGAGCAGGTCAATCCCGTCATCAACGCGTTCGTCGCTGTCGACGGCGAGCGGGCGCTCGCGGAAGCGAAGGCCATGGCCGACGGCATCGCCCGCGGGCGCGACCCGGGGCCCCTGGCCGGCCTGCCCCTCGGGGTGAAGGACCTCGAAGACGTCGCGGGCTTTGCCACCACCTTCGGGTCGGTGCCGTTCAAGGAGAACCGTCCCGAGCGCGACTCCGTCCAGGTCGAGCGGCTGCGGGCGGCGGGCGCCATCGTCGTGGGGAAGACGAACGCGCCCGAGTTTGGCTCGACGGCGTTCACGCGCAACCTGTTGTTCGGGGCCACGCTCAACCCGTGGGACCTCACGCGGACGCCCGGCGGCTCCAGCGGCGGCTCGTCGGCGGCGATCGCCTCCGGCATAGTGCCGATCGCCACCGGCTCCGACGGCGGGGGCTCGGTCCGCATACCGGCGTGCTACGTCGGCTGCTTCGGCATCAAGCCTCACTACGGCCGGGTCCCGCGCGGCCCCTTCACCATGCTGACCTGGAGCGATACCGTCTGCTACGGGCCGCTGACGCGCACCGTACGCGACGCCGCCCTCTACCTCGACGCCGTGGTCGGGCCGCATCCCGCGGACCCCGACTCGCTGCCGCACCCCGGCCTGTCGTACGTCGAGACGCTGGAGCGGCTGCCGTCGAAGTTGCGCATCGGCTGGAGCCCGACGCTCGGCTACGCGAAGGTGCAGCCGGACGTGATGCGCGAGGTGAAGCAGGCCGTCGGCGTCTTCCAGCGGCTGGGCCACGAAGTCGAAGAGGTTCCGGAAGTCTTCCCGCAGAGCTGCGTCGCCTGGGCGGCGATATCGGGCGGCGAGGTATACGCGGAGATCGTCGAGAAACTGGAGGCGCACCGCGAGGAGTTCGGGCGCGGCTTCCTGAGGGGGATCGAGCAGATCGGGAAGCTGACGCCCGCGCAGTACGGGGCGGCGCAGAAGGTGCGAGCGGAGCTGGTGAACCTGCTGTGGCGCCTGTTCGACCGCTACGACCTGCTGCTGACGCCGACGCTGCCCACGGAGGCGTTCGGGGCGCGCGGCGATATGCCGCAGGAGATCGACGGCCGGCCGCTGGAAACGCCGCTGGACATGGTGGCGTTCACGTGCCCCTTCAACCTGACGGGGCATCCGGCGGCGACGGTGCGCGCGGGCTTCACGGACGCGGGGCTGCCGGCAGGACTGCAGATCGTGGGACCGCGTCACCGCGACGACCTGGTGCTGCAAGCAGCGTACGCGTACGAGTGCGAGCGTCCCTGGAACGACCGCTGGCCCCGCGACATTCCGTCGCGCCGTGGCTAGCCGAATTGCTGCTTCACCACCTTGAACGCGGCCTCGGTCGCCACCAGCGCCTCGTCAATGTCTTTCTCCGTGTGCGCCGCCATCATGAACCAGTTGTGGTGCGGGTGCAGGAAAACGCCCCGCTTCGCTGCCTCGCCGCAAAACAGCCGGTTGCGCTCGAAGGCCTCGTCCTCCTTGAACGACATGAACGGGATCGACGGTGGGCCCGACAGCGTTATCTTCAGTCCCAACGACCGCGCCTGCTGATCGAGCCCCTCCCAGAAGCGCCGGCCCATGGCGTCCATCTGCTGAATGCCGCCCTCGTCGCGGAGGGTCTCGATTGTCGCCTTCGCGGCGGCCATCGGCACGGCGGCGGTCCAGAAGGAGCCCGTGAAGAAGACCGCCTGCGCGAAGTCGCGGAGCTCTTCGCGACCGAGCCCGGCGGCAACCGGGTAGCCGTTGGCGATCGCCTTGCAGTAGCAGGTGATGTCGGGCTCGACGCCGAAGTACTCGCCGGAGCCCGCTAGGTCGAGCCGGAAGCCGGCGCGCACGTCGTCGAGGATGAAGATCAGGTGCTCCTGGTCGCAGAGGCGGCGCACGCTCTGGAGAAAGCCGGGCGCGGGCATGACGGAGTCGTGGAAGGCTTCATGGCGGAAGGGCGTGAGGATTATGCCCGCGATCTCGCCCCGGTTCTCGTCGACGACGCGTCGCAGGTCTTCGAGGTCGTTCCACTCGAAACAGAGGATGTCGGCTTTCTCGTTGGCGGTGATGCCGGCCTTCCCCGGCGTGCACCAGGCGCCGACGCCGTGGTAGGCGTCGCGGGCCATGATTATCTTGTCCTTGCCGGTGTAAGCGCGGGCCAGGGCGAGCGACCACGTGGTGACGTCGGAGCCGTTCTTGGCGAAGACGGCCCACGCCGCCCAGGGGGTGATGCCGACGAGCAGCTCGGCGAGCTCGACCCACGCCTCGGAGGGCAGGTTCTGGCAGTCGGCCTTCTCCTGCTGCGCGCGCGCGGCCGCTTCCACCTTCGGGTGACGGTGACCGAGAACGATGGGCCCGTACGAGCACATGAAGTCGATGTACTCGTTCCCGTCGACGTCCCAGATGCGGCAGCCATCGCCGCGCGCGAGGAAGCTGGGGTATGAGCCGAGCGTTAGCAGCCGCGGGCTCTGGTGTCCGTATATGCCGCCGGGTACCACTTTTTGCGCGCGCTCAAAGAGGGCGTCGCTGCGTTCGAACGAGTAGAGTGCGTCAGGAGCCATAGAGGTGTCTCCTTTCCGAGTGAAGCGGCCGGCTATAGGCGGATCATATTCGCGCGCGGCCCAAGTATCAAGGCGTTCGCGGGGGTGTACAGAGTGCGTGTCCCCCAAGATCCTTTAAGACGCCTGCGGGCGGGCCTGCCTGCCGGTAGGCAGGTGGGTCAAAGAGCGCTCATGTTACGGCGACTAGGGCCCACGTTGCCCCGGCGAAGACGCTGCGGCTGTCCGTTCGGCATCCCACTCCAAGCCGTCAGAGGAGCGAGAGGATGGCCCGCTCTATCCCTTCCGCAGTCACGCCGTGCATGGCGCAAAGTTCGGGATAGCTCGCCACCTCCGTGCAGAAGACATCACGCACACCCACGCGCGCCAGCCTGCCGGCCCCCGTCTCCGCCAGCACCTCCGCCACCGCCGATCCGAGCCCGCCGATCACGCTGTGCTCCTCCGCGGTCACGAGGCGCCCCGTCTCCGCGGCCGCTTTTCGGACGGCCTCGGCGTCGAGCGGCTTCACGGTGTGCATATCGATGACGCGGGCGGCGACACCCCGTTGCTGCAGGCTCTCGCGGGCCTGGAGCGCCGCCCAGACCATGTTGCCGGTGGCGATTATCGCCGCGTCCGTCCCTTTGCGCAGGGTTATCGCGCGGCCGATCTCGAAGTCGTACTCCTGCTCGTGCACGGGGAGGAAGGCGCCGAGCCGCAGGTAGACCGGCCCCGGATGCGCGGCGGCGGCGCGGACCGCGCGCTCCGTCTCGTGCATGTCGGCGGGGGCGATGACGGTCATGCCGGGGATGGCGCGCATAAGGGCGATGTCTTCGAGGGCGTGGTGCGTCGCGCCCCAGGCGCCGGCGGCCAGCCCGGTGAAGACGGCGAGGATCTTGACGTTGCGTCCGTTGTAGGCGAGATCGGTGCGTATCTGTTCGAAGGCGCGCATGGTGACGAAAGGCGCCATGCCGTAGATGAACGGCAGTTTCCCCCGGATCGCCAGGCCGGCGGCTACGCCTACGAGGTTCTGCTCCGTGATGCCCACGTCGATTGCGCGGTCGGGGAAGCGTTGCGCGAACGGCCCGACGCTGCCCATGTCCTGGCTAATGACGAAGACGTTCGGATCGGCCTCGCCCAGCTCGAGCAGCACTTCGAAGAACGACTTGACGTTGTCCTGGATGCTCACGCCGTTACCCCCAGGGCGCGCAGCGCCTCCTCGGCCTCTTCCGGGGTCAGTTTTGTGAAGTGCGCGCGCGGCGTGTCCTCGATGCAGGGCGCGCCCTTACCCTTGACCGTCGAAGCGATTATCACCCGCGGAACGTCCTTCGCCGGAGACCGCTCCAGCGCCTCGACCACCCGCGACATATCGTGGCCGTCGACCTCGACAACGTCCCAGCGGAAACTGCGCCACTTATCGGCGAGCGGCTCCAGCGGCATGATCTCTTCGACGGCGCCGAACGCCTGGAAGCGGTTGCGGTCCACTATCGCCACCAGGTTATCGAGTCGCAGGCGCGGCGCCGCCATGGCCGCCTCCCACACCGAGCCTTCCTGAAGCTCGCCATCGCCCATGAGCACGAACACGCGGTTGGGGTCGCCGTCCGTCTTGAGGGCGAGGGCAATGCCCACGCCTACCGGCAAACCGTGGCCGAGCGATCCGGTCGCGACCTCGACGCCCGGAACTTTGAGCGTCGGGTGCCCGGCGAACATGCTGCCCGTCTGCTCGAAGGAGGCGAGTGTCTCGACCGGGAAGAGGCCGCGCCCGGCGAGGGCGGCGTACAGGGCGAGGACGCCGTGTCCCTTACTGAGGATGAGGTAGTCGCGGTCGGGTGAAGCGGGAGCGGCGGGATCGATTCGCATGACGCGGAAGTAGAGCGCGGCGAGGATGTCGGCCGCGGAGAGGGCGCCGCCGACGTGGCACAGGTGCTCGGCCGCCAGCCCGATGACGTGCCGTCGGATATCCAGCGCCTCTTGTTGCAGATCGCTTATCGGCGGCTTCTCCAGCATGATCGGCTGAAGAATACCACCACGCCGCCCGTGTCGCTAGCCCGCGTGTCAGCGTCCTTTGAGAGCGCGAATAATCATCCAGATGCCGGCGAACATGATGACGCTGCGGGCGATCTGCGTCCAGTTGATGACGGGCAGCAGGCGGCTGCCGGCGGAAGTTATCTCCATGAGGGCGATGGGCTGGACGCGGACGTAGCCCCCGCCGCCGCCACCGCCGCCACCCCTGTCCTGGCGCTCGGAGCCGCCGGCGCCTGCGCCTGCGCCAAACCCGTAGAGGACGACGCCGATGGGGACGACCGTCCTGTCGCCGACGGTCTTGGGCTCGCCGACCGCGGCCTCAATGTGGGCGCTCTGCTTGAGCCGTTCGACGAGTCCGGAGAGAATGTTCTGTCCCACGGACGCGGATTCCTGCATTGTCGGGCCTCCTTTCGCGACGTCAGCGCTTTCACCCCACACACTCATGGTACCACGCGCCGCCAGAGGACGAGACTTGTGTGCGTTCGGATGTCGAGGGCTGAAGCCTCCCCTACATTGTGGGAACCGCGACCGCTTCAGGTCGATCGATTTCGTCGAGGAGGCGGAGCTGCGTGTGCATAACGTCGCGGCCGCCAAAGTAGCGACCGTCCAGCAGCAGGAAGTGTCGCGCCCGCTTCGTCACAACCCCTATCGCCTGCAGCTCCGACGGCTCGCGGAACGCCCGCCCCCGTCGCAGCTCGACGATACGCTTCGCGCCCAGCGGCCCGATCCCCGGCACCTGCAACAGCTCGCGGTAGGACGCGCGGTTCACCTCGACCGGGAAGCGCTCCGGGTGGCGCATCGCCCAGACGAGCTTCGGGTCGGCGCCCAGCGGCAGGTTGCCGTGATCGTCGAACAGCATCTCGTCGAAGGGTATCGGGTACTGACGCAGCAGCCAGTCGGCCTGATAGAGGCGGTGCTCGCGCGCGGGCGGTGCCGGCGGCGCAAGCTCCTCGCCGCAGACGGGATGGTAGCCGCTGTAGTAGACGCGGCGCAGCTTCATGTGGCCGTACAGGTGGTTCGAGCGCTCCAGTATCTCACGGTCGGACTCGCCCGCCGCGCCGACGACGAGCTGCGTCGTTTGGCCGCCCGTGAGGAGCGAGGGTGTCCGGTCCTTGATGAGGCGCACCGCCTCCATCGCCGCCAGGGCGTCGGAAGCGGCCGCTTTCCGGGGCGCGATGAGGGCGAGCCGCTCGCGGGAAGGCGCCTCCAGGTTGATCGACAGCCGGTCGGCGAGACCGGCGGCCCACTCGATGTACTCGGGGCGGACGCCGGGCATGATCTTGAGGTGGACGTAGCCGCGGAATCCCTCCTTCCGGCGCAGGATGGACACGGCGTCGAGCATGCGCGCCTGCACCTTCTCGGGGTCGCCGCCGACGCCGGACGTGAGGAAAAGCCCCTCGACACGGCGTTGCCGGTAGAGGTCCATGAACAGGCGGGCAAGCTCCTCGGGCTGGAAGGCGCCGCGTTCGAGGTCGCGGTGGCAGTTGATGGCGCAGTAGCGGCAGTCGAACTGACAGACGTTGGTCATGAGGACGCGCAGGAGGGCGATGCGCCCCTTTCCGGGTACGGCGGCGCGATAAATGCCGGGGATGGCGCGCGCCTGCACGCGTTCGGGCGGGACGCGGAGGGCGCCGCAAGCGTCGCGGTCGCCGATGACGAACGAGCCGCTGCCGAGGAGCTGCAGCTTTTCCGGCGTGTCCATGCGCTTCGCCCTCATGGTAGCAAACGAACGTGTGTTCGTCAAGCCACGGCAGGATTGCCCCGGTTCCCGGGGGAGTTCAGAGGGGGCTGGCCCCCTCTGACGGGGGTTCCAGGGGGTGCCCCCCTGGAGTTCCCAAGAACGCTTGTGGGTGGGAGGGTGGGAAGAACCACGCTAATGTTTCGGCGACCAACGCCGACGCCGCGAGAGCGCGCCGGGCGCGGGTCGAGCACAAGTCCCGACCTTGCCGGGGAAAGGAAGTCGATCGATTTGACCGCAGCGCGCGCCTCTTCCTACAATGGCGCGACCGGCTATCGAAGAGGGAGAAAGCGATGACGCGAGAAGACGCCTGGCAACTGCTAACCGAGTTCACCAAGAACGAGAGCCTGCTCAAGCACGCCCTCGCCGTGGAGGCGGCGATGGGACACTACGCCCGAAAGTTCGGCGAGGACGAGGAGAAGTGGCGCGTCGTCGGCCTCCTGCACGACTTCGACTACGAGATACACCCCACCCTCGATAAGCACCCGCAGGAAGGGGCGACGATACTGCGCCAGCGGGGCGTGTCGGAAGAGATCATCGACGGCGTCCTCAGCCACGCCGACCACCTCGGCCTCCCCCGCGACACGCTGATGAAGAAGACGCTCTACGCGGTCGACGAACTCACGGGCTTCGTCATCGCCGTGGCGCTTGTCCGGCCCAACAAAAGTGTGCTCGACGTCGAACCGAAGTCAGTGCGCAAGAAGATGAAGGACAAGGCGTTCGCGCGCGCCGTCAACCGCGACGACATCGTGAAGGGCGCGGAAGCCCTGGGGGTACCGCTCGAGGAGCACATCGGCGAGGTCATCCAGGCGCTGAAAGGGGTCGCTGACGAGCTGGGCCTGCGCGGGACATCGTGAGCTTCAGAGCTGGCGGCGGGCCCTCACCACCGCAACCGTCGCCACGAGCAGGATGCCGACCATTACAGCGGCCGAGGCGAGGCACCAGATGCAGACCGCCTCGATAACGAAAAACTCCAGATACGTGAGGTAGGCGGAGTAGGTGGTCCCCGCCAGCGCCATGCCCCAGACCAGGAGCGGCGGCGTCTCCCCGAAGCGGTCGCCCACGCGCAGCCACACCAGGGTCGTCAGCATGATCGCCGCATACCCCAGCACACCGAGGAAGGCCACGGGCACGCCGGAGACACGCGCGTACTCGCTCTCGGCAACCGCGTCGCAGCCGCTGTAGCCGGCGCACGCCACAGATTCCTCGAGCCAGTGGGTGTACGTGAGGTAGCCGGCGACGCCGATCCCGATCAGGGAAAGCGCTGCGATAACGCCCGGCGGCCCCCACCAATCGGTCGCTGCCCGCAGCGTCCTTTCTCGCCCCTGCTTTGCCCCCGCGCCGACGTCCGCTCCACTCACGGCACCTTCCCCAGCGCGTCCTCAATCGCGACCTTGAAGACGTCGTATTGCTGCGCGCCGACGATGTTTCTCGCGCCGGGGAAAGGAGGAGCGGAGTCCTTCATGTCTTTCGTCAGCCCTATGAAGAAGTTGGGCGTAGCCGTTATTCCCACGTCCACCACCCGCTTCGTGTCGTCGAGCACCGCAGTCTCGTACTGGCCCGAATCCAGACAAGCGTTGAACGATGCGGCATCCAGCCCGAGTCCCGCAGCGTACTCCTTCAGCCTGTCCGCGGCATAGGCGTCCGAGCCCGCGGCGTCGTAGTTGGCAAAGAGGACATCATGATAGTCCCAGTAGCGTCCCTGGTCGGCGGCGCAGAGCGCGCCAGCGGCGGCGTCGAGGGATGGCCCTTTCGCCGCCAACGCGTGCAACTCGAACTTGACGCGCCCGGTCTCCACGTAGTCCTTTTCGATCAGGGGCGCCGTGTGAAGGGCGAAATTGCCGCAGTGCGGGCACGTGAAGCTGAAGTACTCGACGACGGTAACGGGGGCGGTTTCCTCCCCCAGGACGGTGCCGGTCTGCGCCGCGACACGAGTAGAGCCTGGCGTGGGGATGATCGCCGGCCCCCCTCCCCCCTCGCCACCCGACGTCAGGAGGATGAAGGCGAGGACGGCGGCTATCGCAGCGCCGCCCACAATGAGGATCGGCAGGAGCGAACGGCGCCTCCGCCGTTTCGGTTTGTTTCTCAGCGCTTTCTTTCTCTCCATCTTGCCGCCGACCCCTCTCACCTCTTTAGGAAATCGATTATCGCTTCAGCGGTCGCTTCCGGCTGCTCCTCGGGAACCAGGTGGCCGGCCCTGTCGACCACGACCATGCGCGCATCCGGTATCTGCCGCTCTAGCCGCCGCCCATTCGAGGGTGGAAGCCAGCGATCGCCGCTACCCCAAATGATAAGCGTTGGCTGGCGGATAGCGGAAGGGTCGATGCGAGGGTCTTTTGCGCGATCGACCATGAGCTCGCCGAGGGCGTGAAGGTGACCGCGAATGCGCGTGGGCCGGATGTAACCTTCCATCACCTCATCAGTAAGCGAGGCGGGGTCGTACAGAGCGCTGCGAAGCGAGAGCGAGCGGAAGCGCCGGTTCTGGAGCGTGAGCATCGCCACGAGAGGAAGAAAAAGCCGGAGGAAGCGGGCGCCGAATACCCCCCTGCCGACCTCGCTCTGGCTCGCGCTCGACACCAGTATGAGGCGCTCGACGCGCTCCGGAAAAGCGGTCGCCACGTGCATGGCGACGGCGCCGCCCAGCGAATGCCCCAGGACCGAAGCCTTCTCGATGCCCATCACATCCATGAAGTCGCGAACCGCGCGGGCGTGCGCGCTCAGCGAGTAGTCGCCGTCGGGCGGGCGTTCGGAGAAACCGAAGCCCTTGAGATCGATGGCGACGGCGCGCATGTGAGGCGCGAGGAGGGGAAGCAGACGGCGGAAGCTGAAGGTGGAGGCGCCGAGGCCGTGCAGTAACAGGAGAACGGGCCCCGAGCCGGCCTCGACGTAGTGCATGTCGACGCCGCCGACGGGCGCCATGCGGCCGGGCTTCTCCACTTCGTCGAGCTCGACGTTCTCCCAGCGCTGCAGCGCACGCTTGGAGTAGCTCCAGGCGGTGCCTATGGCGCCGAGAGCGGCGAGAAAGAACAGCCGTCTCCTCTTCGACATTGCGGGCTCCGCGGGCCGTTCCTGCGGCGGCGAAAACCGTCCCTTCCGCGAGATTAGAGTATAACATCCCCGGCGCCTGTTGACAGAATCAGGCGGCGGTGATTAGATGGAGTAAATGATACAAGGTATCACTAAGCCCGACAAAGAATTGGCCGAGAAGTTGAGACTGGGCGGGCAGCGCGTCACGAAGAGCCGCCGACGCGTGCTGCGGGCGCTTGCCGAGTCGGACGATCATTTCACCATCGACGGGCTGGCGCGGCGTTTGCCCGCGGTCGGGCGCGCGACGGTATTCCGGACCGTCAAGTTGCTGCTCGAGCAGGGGCTCCTCTGCCGCGTTCTGCTGGAGGACGGCTCCGTCCGCTACCGGTTGAGCCGCCGCGAGGCGCACCATCACCACCTCATCTGCGTCGAGTGCGGCGACGTGCAGGACTTCGTGGAGTGCGACCTCGGGCCGCTGTCCCTTGAGTTGAGCCGGCGCACCGACTACGAGATCAACGGCCACCGCCTGGAGATGTACGGCCGCTGTCCGGCCTGCCAGGCGGCGGAGGGCGCTGCGCCCGGGAGCGACGGGTGAGGCTCGTGTCGCGGCAACTCGCGGCGGCAGTCCCGGCCGCGCTGCTCGCCGTCTTCGCGCTCGTCTCGTGCAGAGGCGAGGCCGGCGGAGAGGACGGCAGGGTCCGCGTGGTCACGAGCCTCCAGCTTTTCGGCGATTTCGTTCAGGAGGTTGGTGGCGACCGCGTGAAAGTAACGTCGCTCGTGCCCGGGGACGCCGACCCCCACACGTACGAGCCTGTCCCCTCGCAAGTAGCGGAAATTGCGAACGCCGATCTCGTGGTGCTGAACGGATTGGGGCTGGAGGAGACTCTGCGCGACGTCATCGAAAACAACGTTAGCGGCGGCGTCCCGGTGATAGAAATGGCGGCAGGGCTGCCGGTAATCGACGAGAGCGGCGACGAGCACCAGTTCGGCAACCCGCATCTGTGGCTGAACGTGCGATACGCGATCCATTATGTCGAGAGCGTCCGCGACGCCCTCACAGAGGTGGACCCGCAATCGGCAGAGGTCTACCGGGCAAACGCGGAGGCTTACATCGCGGAGCTGTCCGCCCTCGATCAGGAGATCTCGGCCGCCATCGAGTCAATACCGCCTGACCGGCGCAAGCTCGTCACTTTCCACGACGCTTTCCCCTACTTTGCCGAGCGCTACGGGCTGGAGGTCGTCGGCGTCGTCGTCGAGTCGCCGGGCAGGGAGCCGAGCCCGCAGGAGCTGGCGCATCTCGCTGACCGAATAGGCGCAGAGGGCGTTCCGGTCGTCTTCATCGAGCCCCAGTTCGCGGGCACAATCCTGGAAGCGGTGGCGAGAGATACGGACGTGCAGGTGAGGACGTTGCTCACAGGCTCGTTCGGCGGCAGGGTGAGCAGCTACATCGAGATGATGCGCTTTGACGCGCAGGAGATCGTGCAGGGGTTGAGGGGGCCATGAAGCTATTCGCATCGAAGAGTCCGGAACAGGAAGGCGACGACCAGACGGCCATCAGGGCGGAAGGCGTATGGGCGGGCTACGACGGCCGCGTCGCGCTCGAAGACGTCGGTTTCGAGGTGCCGCGGTCGACAATCGTCGGCCTCGTGGGCGCGAACGGTTCGGGGAAATCGACGCTCATAAAAGTCATGCTGGGGGTGATGCGTCCCTGGCGGGGAAGCGTCCGCATCATGGGGAAGGAGCCGGCAGCGGCCCGAAACCTGATCGGCTATGCGCCGCAAATGGAAGCGGTCGACTGGCAGTTCCCGGTCACGGTACATGACGTCGTGATGATGGGCCGCTACGGGCGACTCGGGCCTCTGCGGCAACCGGGTCCGAACGACCGCAAGGTTGTAGAGCTCGCGCTGGAGCGGGTGCAGCTTTCGGAGATGGCGAAGCGGCAAATCGGCGAGCTGTCGGGCGGGCAGCAGCGGCGGATGCTTGTGGCGCGCGCGCTGGCGCAAGAGCCCCAGGTCTTCCTCCTCGACGAGCCGATGGCGGGACTCGACCCGTCAATCCAGCACGAGCTGGTCGCGCTATTCGAGTCGCTGCGAGATGAGGGGAAGACCCTCATCGTAGCGACGCACGACATTTCCTGCGTCACGTGTTGCTTCGATCGCGCGCTCCTTCTGAACCGGCGCAAGGTGGCGTACGGCAATCCGTCGGAGGTGTTCACGCAAGAGAACCTGAACGAGGCGTTTCAGAGCCACCTCATCCTCCTGCCGATGGAGCAGTCGGTCTACGTGGAGCATCACCATGAGTGAGATCTGGGGCTGGCTGAGCGACCCGTTCCAGTACGCGTTCATGCAGCGCGCGCTCTTCGCGGTGCTCATGGTGAGCGTCGTGAGCGCGGTCATCGGCGCGTTTGTCGTGCTCAAGGGGCTGGCGTTCATCGGCGATGCGCTGGCGCATGCCTCGTTTGCGGGGGTGGCTGTCTCGTTTGTTTTCGGCGGCAGCATCTACCTGGGGGCAGTGATTGCGGCGGTCGCGACGGCGCTGGCGATCGGTTTCGTCGGACGGCGGGCGCGCCTCAACTTCGACACCGCGATCGGCATCCTGTTCGTGGGTGCGTTTGCCCTCGGAATCGTCATCGTCAGCCATCAGAGCAACTACGCGGTTGATCTGTTCAGCTTTGTCTTCGGGAGCGTGCTCGGTGTCGGCCGCTCCGATCTGATTCTAATCGCGGCTATGGCGGCGGGCGTGATCGGCCTCGTCGTCGCTTTCTACAAGGAGCTTCTGTTTTACGCCTACGATCCGGACATGGCCGCCGCTTCCGGCGTGCCCGTGACGCTCGTGCACTACGGGCTGCTGGCGCTGATAGCGGTGACGGCAGTGGTGGCGCTGAAGGCGGTGGGGATCGTGCTGGTGGTGGCGATGCTGGTCACGCCGGCGGCGACGGCCACTTTGCTGGTGCGGCGCGTCCACCAGATGATGATCGTGGGGGCGCTGCTGGCAATGGCCTCGTCCGTTGTCGGTCTCTACGTGTCCTACTACGCGTCCGTAGCGTCAGGGGCGAGCATCGTGCTGGTGGCGACGGCGATATTCATCCTGGCGATGCTGTTTTCGCCGCGGCGGGGGCTGCTGGTGCCGCGTCACCTGGCGTGGCCGCCGCCGGAGCACCACCACTAGGCGCGCGCACGCCATCCGCTTATCGGTGTCCCACGCGCCGGCAGACACACGCTTTCGGCTTGCCCTGACAACGCGCCTCGGATAAGCTGAAGACAAAGCCTCGATTCGTCGGGAAGGAGCAACATGGAGGGGACCAAGTCAGGGACGGAGGTCGACCGCAAGGCGCGCCTCCAGATACCACCTCAGGAGATGCCGAAGCGGCCGCCCGCCGAGCGCATCCGCGACTGGGAGGAGATATATCTCCCACTCGATCTCGAGACCGCCAAGCGGGAAGCGAGCCGCTGCCTTCAGTGCCCCGCAAAACAGTGCGTGAATAACGGCTGCCCCCTGCACAACGACATTCCCGCCGCCTTCGCCCTTCTCGAGCAGGGCGACGTCATCGGCGCGGCGAACAAGTTCCGCGAGACAAGCCCCATGTCGGAGGCCTGCGGCAGGCTCTGCCCGCAGGAACGCCTCTGCCAGGGCAAGTGCGTCGTGGGCAAGAACCGGCAGCCGGTCTCCATCGGGCGCCTCGAGGCGTTCGTGGCCGATTACCAGCGCAAGACCCAGGGTTTCCCCATGCCCGAGATGCTGCCCTCGTCCGGCAAGCGCGTGGCGATCGTCGGCGCCGGCCCCGCCGGCCTGGCGGCCTCCGAGTACCTGGCAAGAGCCGGGCACGCCTCCACGATCTTCGACGCGTGGCCGCTGCCGGGCGGCCTGCTCCTTTACGGCATTCCCAGCTTCAAGATGAACAAGGGCATCGTCGACGAGAAAGTCGATTTCCTTAAGCGTTTGGGTGTCGAGTTCGTGCAAAACACGATCGTCGGCAAGGATCTGACGGTCGACGACCTCTTCAAGCAGGGGTTCCAGGCCGTGTTCCTCGGACACGGGGCGACGAAGGAGACGGAACTCGATATCCCCGGCGAGGGCGCGGACGGCTCCTACACCATGCCCGGCAAGGAGATGGACGGCGTCTTCTGGGCGATGGACTTCCTCGTCCGTTCCAACGTGCCCCCCGAAAGGCTTCCTCCCGATAAGAGGGAGCCGGTCAAGATCGGAAGGCGGGTGGCCGTCATCGGCGGCGGCGACACCGCTATGGACTGCGTGCGCAGCGCCGTGCGGCTGGGCGCGGAAGAGGTGACATGCGTGTACCGGCGCACGGAGGCGGAGATGCCGGGCCGCGCGGCGGAACGCATCAACGCCCGCGACGAGGGGGTCAAGTTCCACTTCCTGGCAGCGCCCCTGCGCATCATCGGCGACGAGAACCGCCACGTCCGCAAGCTGGAGTGCCAGCAGATGGAGCTGGGCGAGCCGGACGAGAGCGGACGCCGACGGCCCGTGCCCGTGCCCGACGCCAAGTTCATGGTCGACGCCGACAACGTCGTTTTTGCCATCGGCTTCGGGATGGACCCGCGGGTTGCGGAAAGCTGCTCCGGCCTGCAGACCGACAAATGGGGGCAGATAATCGCCGATGCGGAGACGGGGGCGACGAGCCGTCGCGGCCTGTTCGCGGCCGGCGATTGTGTCCACGGCGCCGACCTCGTTGTTACGGCGATTGCGGCGGCCAAGCGCGCGGTGTCGGGCATCGATAGCTACCTGAAGGAGCTCTGATCGTCCGCCCGCGTCCGGGGCGAATTCTTGCGTCGTTCCGGCATGATGCTTTCAGAAGACCGGATGGACGAGCGAGACCGCGAGGCCCGTTATTGCTTCGGCTGCGGCGGGCTGAACCCGCAGGGGCTGCGCCTGACTTTTCGATGGGACGGCGAGCGCGCCGTTGCCGACTTCACCCCCCAGCACGAGCATCAGGGCTACCCCGGGCACATGCACGGCGGGCTGGTGGCCACCCTTCTTGACGAAGCGATGGGCTGGTGCATCGCGTTTCGCGGCGCCTGGGCGGTGACAGGGAAGATGAACGTCCGCTTCCGGGAGCCTGTGCCGCTGCTGAAGCCCGTAACCGTCAGCGCTCTCATCGAGAGGGACCGCCGCCGCTGGCTGGTCGTGAAGGCGGAGGTGAGAACGCCAGAGGGTAAGGTGCTGGCGGAGGCCGACGCCCTGTTTATGCGCGTATCGGGCGAGCGGCGTGAGGAGCTGGCGGAGATCTACTTCCGCCGGTCGACCGCGGAGGACTACCAGCGCGCCGGCGGCACTTGACCACGCCCGCGCGCCGCCCCCTCAATCACTCCCTCCGACAAGTTCCCTAGTCTGCGCTTGGTCGTTGGGTTATCATGACGTGTTGGGATCCGCGGAAATCGGCGGAGACCCGATCGGAGAGGGGCAACAGTTGCTTTCGCTCCTGAACTGGCTGATCGAGCTGGCTCTGCGCCGCGCCGTCATCATGGCGGTCGTCGTGGCTGCCCTTTTCGCCGGCGGCCTCTACGCCGCGACGCAGATCAAGATCGAACTCCTGCCCGACGTCGAATTCCCGGCCATGACTGTCGTCACGACATATCCCGGCGCCGGACCACAGGAGGTCGTCGACGACGTCACGCGGCCGATGGAGAGGGCGGCGGGAACGCTGGAGGGTCTCAAGCGCATGCAGACCGTCTCTTCGGAGGGGCTCTCCATACTGTTGCTCGAATTCGGCTACGGCACCGACATGCGGCAGCGAGAGGAGACGCTGGCGACGCGGCTGCGCGGCGCCGGCCTGCCCGCCGCCGCTTCCCAGCCGAGCATCACCCGCATAAACCCGCAGCTTATCCCCGTGATCCAGTTAAGCCTGGGCGGCGACCTCCCCGTGGAGGAGCTTGAGCGCATAGCGCGGGAAGAGGTCGTGCCGGAGTTGAGCGCCATCGACGGCGTTCTGCGCGTCGAGCTGATAGGGGGCGCCGTCCCGCAGGTCAACGTCAGACTCGACCCCGCGAAACTGCGCGAACTCAACGTATCGACCCAGACGATAGCGAATGCAGTCCGGGCTGCCAACGTTGCCGTGCCCTCCGGTTCTGTGACAAGCGATGACATCACCGTCCCTGTCCGCACCTACAGCGCCACGGAATCGCTGGAGCAGTTGCAGGGGCTGGTCGTCGCCAACGGCGCGGAAGGGCCCGTGCGGCTTTCGGAGGTGGCAGAGGTTACCCTGGGACGCTCTCCCACGCAGGGCGCCGCCCGCACGAACGGCCGGCCGAGCATCGCCATCTCGATCAGCAAGTCGCCGGAAGCGAACACAGTGCGGGTGGCCAACGACATCCAGTCGACCGTCGACCGGCTGCGAGGCGAGATTGGCGACGAAGCGGAACTGATTATCGTCTACGATCAGTCGGTCCAGATCGAGCGGTCGATTGCAGGGATGCTGCGCGAGGGCGGATGGGGCGCGCTCTTCGCCGTGCTCGTCGTCTTCCTCTTCCTGCTCAGCATTCGCAGCACCTTTGTGACCGCCATCTCGATACCGCTGTCGGTGGTGGTGGCGGTGCTGCTCATGTACTGGCTCGATTTCACCCTTAACATCTTCACCCTCGGCGGCCTGACGATTGCCATCGGGCGCGTAATTGATGACAGCATCGTTGTGCTGGAAAACATCTACCGGCACGTCCACGAGGAGGGCGAGAAGATCGGGAGCGCGGTGCGTTCGGCGCCGCGCGAGGTGGCGTCGGCGATCACCTCGTCAACGCTGACGACGGTGGCCGTCTTCGTGCCGCTGGGCCTGATCGGCGGGCTTGTCGGCGAGGTGTTCCAGCCGTTCGGCTTCACCGTCTCCTTTGCCCTGCTCGCATCACTGGCGGTCGCGCTCATGGTCGTGCCGGGCCTCGCGCGCGTTCTCGTTGGGCGGGGAGCGGCGAAGGAAAGCGAAGAAACGTGGCTACAGAGAATCTACACCCCCATTCTCCGCTGGTCGCTGCGGCACCGCATCATCACCCTCGGCTCAGCCGCCGCGCTGTTCCTCGTCAGCCTGTTCCTTCTCCGCACGATACCCGTGAGCCTGCTTCCGCAGGTGATGGAGAACGTTTTCGATATCACCGTCATCGCGCCTGCCGGCTCCGACATCGACGCCGTCCTGACTGAGGCGGAGAAGGTGGAGGAGGTGCTGGCACAGACGCCCGGCATCGAAACGTACGAGACGGTGGTAGGCGGCCAGACGCAGAGCCTGGCAACGTTGGGCGCCGCCCTGGCGGGACGCGGCTTCAGTTCCGCCCACATGTTCGTGCGGCCGGAAGAGGGAGTCGACGCCGGCGATCTGGCGGACCGCGTTCGCGAAGAGGTGAAGCAGATCGAGACGAACAGTCTCATATCAGTCTCCGATATACAGACGTCGACGCTGTCGCGGCTGCAGGTGACGGCTTGGAGCGAGCAGGAGGACGCGCTGCGGGAAGCGGGCCCGATGATAACGGAGGCCGCGGCCGCGGTCGAGGGCGTGGAGAACGTGGTCAGCGACGTGGCGCGGGAGAGGCCGGAGATCGGCATCCAGGTGGACGCGAACGCGGCATTCCTCGCCGGGCTCAGCCCGCAGGAGATAGCGGCCTACATGCGTGACCTGCTCATCGGGCAGACGGTGGCGCAGGCGCCCATCGATAATGACCGTTCGGCCGACGTGGTCCTGACGATCGCGGCAGAAAACCTTGCCGATCTCGAAAACCTGCGTCAATTACCGGTGGGTAGCAACGGCGTCCCTCTCGATTCCGTGGCTGACGTTGAGCTCGTGCAGAGACCAGCGCAGATCACGCGCGTAGACGAGCGGCCGGCGGTGACCGTGACGGGCGACATCGTGGCGAAGGACACGGCAGCGGCGGCGAATAAAGTGAAAGACGACATTGAGGCCCTCGATTTGCCGGAGAGCGTGGAGGTCCAGGTCGGGGGCGTGCTCAGCCAGATAGAAGAGAGCTTCAACTCCATGTACGTCGGCATCGGACTGGCGATTGTGCTGGTCTACATCGTGATGGTGCTGTTCTTCGGCTCGTTGCTGGAGCCGTTCGTCATCCTCTTCTCGCTGCCGCTGGCGACGATAGGCGCGTTCTTCGCCCTCTACATCACGGACCGCACACTCAGCCTTTCGGCCCTGATCGGCATCCTCATGCTCGTCGGCATCGTGGTGACGAACGCCATCGTGTTGATGGACCTGGTGCGGCGCCTGGTGCAGGAAGGGTCGGAGCCGCGCGACGCTCTCATTCAGGGCGGCCGGACACGCCTGCGCCCGATACTGATGACCGCCCTCGCCACCATGCTGGCGCTGGTGCCCCTGGCGATGGGCTTCCATCAGGGGGCGCTTGTGGCGGCGGAGCTCGCGACGGTAGTCATCGGCGGACTGTTCACCTCCACGTTCCTGACCCTTCTGGTCGTGCCCGTGGTGTACAGTATCGTTATGGACCTGAGGGGGAAGATGAGGATGAAGCCCGTAGCCACGCGGCCGGCGGAGATAGGCAAGCGCGAGGAGCCCCGCACAGAGAAACCAGAAGAGCGGCCCGAAGAGCCGGTTTCGGCGCGCTTCCGACGCCTACCGCGTCCGCGCGAGAAAGAGGAGCGATAACGCCGTGCCGCGCATCATCCTCTACACGGGCAAGGGCGGAGTCGGGAAGACGACGGCGGCGGCGGCAACCGCCCTGCGCGCGGCGGACATGGGCTACCGCACCGTCGTGATGAGCACGGACACCGCCCACAGCCTCGCCGACTCGTTCGACACGCCGCTGGGCCCGCAGCCGGTGCCCGTGACGGAGAACCTCTGGGCGCAGGAAAGCGACGTCTACTTCAGCATTAAGAACTGGTGGGGAATCGTCCAGGAGTGGCTGACCGCGCTCCTCATCTGGCAGGGCATGCAGGAGCTGGAGGCGGAAGAGGTGGCCGTGCTGCCGGGAATGGAAGAGCTTGCCAGCCTCTTCTGGGTGAGCGACCACTACGAGAGCGGCAACTACGACGTGGTCATCGTCGACTGCGCGCCCACGGGACAGACGCTGAGCCTGCTCGCGTTTCCCGAATCGGCGCGCTGGTGGGTCGATAAGGTGCTGCCCGTGGAGAGAAGGGTGGCGCAGATCGCGGGCCCCGTCGTCCGGGGACTGACCGGCATGCCCGTACCGGACAGAAAGGTGTTCGACGCCGCGGAGGACCTGCTGCACCGGCTCATGCGCCTACACGCGCTCCTCACGAACGCGGAGGTCTGCACCGTGCGCCTCGTGGTCAACCCCGAGAAGATGGTCATCAAGGAGACGCAGCGCAGTTTCACCTACCTCAACCTGTACGGCTACGTGACCGACGCCGTCATCTGCAACCGGGTGCTGCCGGAGCAGGTGGAGTCGGACTACTTCGCGGCGTGGAGGAAGGCGCAGCGACGGCACCGGAAGCGGATCGAGGAGGCGTTTTCGCCGCTGCCCGTCCTGACGGCGCCGCTGGCGGGACGCGAGGTGGTCGGGCTCGACAGGCTGCGCGAGATGTCGGGGCACATGTTCGGAGAACGCGACCCAAGCGATATCTTCTACCCCTACGTTGCCCAGGAGGTGCGCTCCAGCGACGGCGACTACGTGTTGAGCCTGGCGCTGCCTTTCGTGAAGAAAACGGAGGTGTCGCTGGCGCAACGGGGCGACGAACTGACGGTGCGCGCGGGGCCGTACCGTCGCGAGGTGCTGCTGCCGCGCGTCCTCGCCGGACGGCGCGCAGTCAACGCCGAGATGGAGGACGCGCGCCTCAACATCCTCTTCAAGCGCGAGACGCCGAGACCGGCCCGGCGCTAGCGGCTGAGTACGATCTTCCCTATCACGCGGCCGTCCTCCATCTGCTGCTGCGCGAGGCCCGCCTCTTTCAACGGCAGCGCGATGAATATCGCCGGCCTGATGTCGCCGCTCTCCACAAAGCGCAACGCCTCCAGGAACTCCGCCTTGTTCGCCATGTGCGAGCCGAGCAGGTTAAGCTGCTTGTTCCAGAGAAAGCGGATGTCCGTCTTCGCCTCGAAGCCGCTGGTGGCGCCGCAAGTAACTATCGTCCCGCCCCACTTCAGGCACTGCACGCTCGTCTCCCACGTCGCCTCGCCCACGTGCTCGAATACGATGTCGACCCCGCGTCGGTCGGTGATCTTCCGCACCTCCTCGGCGACGTTCTGTTTGCCGCGGTTGATGGTGTAGGCGGCGCCCAACTGCTTCGCCACTTCGAGCTTGTCATCGTTGTTGGCGACGGCAATTGCGCGGGCGTTGTGCAGCCGGCATATCTGCACCGCCATCGTGCCCAGACCGCCGCCGGCGCCCCAAACCAGCACGAAGTCGCCGGGCTTGATCTTCGCCCTGGTGACGAGCATGCGCCATGCGGTAAAGAGCACGAGGGGCATCGAGGCCGCCTGCTCATGGCTCAGGTTCGCCGGCTTGGGGACGACGTTGAAGGCGGGGACTTTCGCGTACTCGGCGTGGCCGCCGTCGAGGGGGCCGGTCTGGAAGCCCCATATCTTGAACTGGCGGCAGAAGAAGACGTCGCCGCGGGCGCAGGCCTCGCAGACGCCGCAGCTGAGGCTGCTGAAGACGACGACCTCATCGCCCGGCTTGACGTTCTTGACTTCACTCCCGACTTCGACCACTTCACCTGAGGCGTCGCTTCCCGAGATGTGGGGCATGATCACCGACATGCCGGGCATGCCGCGGCGCGCCCAGACGTCGTTATAGTTGCAGCCGGAGGCCTTTATCTTGATAAGGACCTCATTCGGCGATATCACCGGTTCCGGCACGTCGGTGTACTTCAGCACCTCAGGGCCGCCGTGCTCTTCGAAGACCACTGCTTTCACGCTTCCGTCCTCCTTCCGGCTCGGTTGCCGCCCGCCCCGAGGTTGTATCGAAAGGCGGAGCAGGGCGGCGCGTTCGGCCAGGCAGAATCTTACAGGAAGGCCAAAGTTATGGGCCACAGGAGCCCCGGGCGGGGGGGGCGGGAATGCTGGCAGCGCGCAAAATGCCGAAGATCCTATGAGAGAGCTTCTATCACAGACACGCTCTCCGGTGGGTGCTGCGTCAAATGCCAGACCTTGCTGACTCGGTTGCGCCCGAAGAAAACGGCGACGGCCTCGAGAACGACAGCGAGCCGGAGGACGGCTCCGGCGGGCCTGAGTCATCCCTTGCCGGCGACGACCTGAAGGCGGCGATGCAGGGCTGGACGGAGGCTTTGCGTTCCGTCCAGAAGAGCATCGACGACGCGGCGGAAGCGATTCGCTTCCTGCGCCGCACGATGCAGGATATGGCGCCGCTCTGGCAGAGCCTGACGAACCTGGAGGACGCGCTGAGAGGGAGCGTCCCATCGCAGCGTTCCGTGGAAGACGCGCGCACGCCGACGCCGTTCCCCCGACCGGTGGTTCCCACGCTCGTAGAAGATGTCGACGAGGAGGAACCGGAGGTCGTGCCGGAGCCGGCAGAAGAGCCACCGAAGGCAGCGGTGACCCCGCAGGACGTCGGATGGGAGTCGTTCAGGCGCCGGTCGGAGGAAAGGGCAAGGCCGCAGCCCCGAAGGGAGCCGGAGGAGGCGCCGGAGCCGGTCGCCCTCGAGCCGCGGGCGGCGCTAAAGCCGGTCACGCTGGTGCCCGATGATACCATCGCGGCCTACTCATACCGGATGACGGTCGAGGAGCCGGGGAAGCCGGTAGACCTCGTGCCGCTGCACCAGGCGCTGAACAATGTTGCTGCCATCCGCAATCTGTCGCTTATCGGCTACATGAACGGCGTCGCATCAATCGCCATCGAAGCGACGGAAGAGATAGCGGCGGCGGAGGTGGAGAGCGCGATAAGCAAGACGCTGAAGCAGGAATGCAGCGTCATGACCCATGATGAGAGCACGTTGCTGGTGCAGATAGGTCGAAGCGCCCGAAGCAGTTGATTCGGGGAGCGAGAATTCATGGAGATGATGCAGAAAGAGGAGCGGCAGCCGATGAAAGGAGGCATAGGCAGGTGGCTTCTGGGCTCGGAGAAGACGAAGCGCCGCGCAGCCGAAGGCGACGGCGCGGAGCTTGAGCCGGGGGTGCTGCAAGCGAAGGTGCGCCGGCTGCACGAGCTTAACTTACTGTCGCTGCTGCTCCACAGCGCCGGCACGACAGAAGAGATGATGGCCCTCTTCCTCGAACGGGCGCCGGACATTACAGGTGCAAAGATCGTCTATCCACTGCTGCTCGACAGGCGGCGGGACGTGCTGCACGCCAAGCCGCTGGAGGGAACGAACGACCCGCGGCTGGACCAGGCGTCCCTGGCCTTCGAGGCGGAGATGACGCAACTCGAGTTTCCCCTGTATCTCCGGAGCACGCGCCGCATCGTTCTCGAGGGTGGCGAAGTGGTGCTGACGAGCACGGTGCGCGACCTCGCCGAGGACGTTCTCGGCCGGCAAAGCTGCGAAAGCGGACAGAAGCGGCTGGACGTGAAGAAGCTGGCGATGGTGCCGCTCGTCATAGGCGACGAACCGCTGGGACTCATCACCTTCATGTTTGATCACGAGGACATCGACGTCGAGATGCTGGAGATGCTGGCCGGCCACTGCATGCTGGCGCTTAAGGCGGCGCTCGATCAGAACGCGGCCGGCCGCTTTGGTGAAGTCGACGAGGTGACGTGGCTGTACAACCGCCGTCACTTCGCGGAGAAGCTGTCGGAGGAGATAACCCGCGCCCGCCGCTACAGCCGTGCCCTTTCAATCGTCCTCTTCGATATCGACGGCTTCAGCGTCTTTAACGAGAGCTACGGTCCGACGATGGGCGACAAGCTCCTCCGCTCCGTCGCGATGACCCTCGCGACCTCGCTTAAGGAGCCGGAACTGACGGCGCGCTACGGAAACGACGAGTTCGCGCTGCTGCTGCCGGAGAGCAATCGAGCTTCGGCGGTGGCGCTGGCGAGCAAGCTGCTGGCGCAGATCGGCCAGGTCACGGTGTTTGGGGGCAGCGGGCCGCCTGAGCCGGTGACGGCAAGCGTGGCCATCGCCTGCTATCCTGAAGACGGCAGCAACCGCGAAGAGTTGCTGGAGGCGGTCGAGGCGTCGCTCGAAGAAGCGAAGCGGGAGAAGAAGGACTCGCGCAGCGGCGCCGGGGACTCGCTGAGCTGGATCGTGAGCGAACGCGCGTAGCAGCGCAATGGGTAATCGCAGGCTGGGGCCTAGACGGTGCCGCTTGCTTGCAGCCAGACCTCTCTTCAGCAGATAGACGCCGCGATGCCTGCCTACCGCAGGCAGGCTTGCGGCCGAGCGTCGCATCAGCAGAGCAGCCGACAACGCTCGCTGCGGAAAGCTGCGGGATTCATCCCGCAGGACTGCACCATCAACGATAGGGCGGGCATCTTGCCCGCCAGGCATCTTGCCCGCCAGGCATCTTGCCCGCCGCCACGCCTCCTCCTCGCCTTCCGTGAGGTTTCGCTCCTGTGATATCCTCTGCTTCAGCGAAACGCGCCTCAATGCGTTCGCCCCTTGTTCATCAGCCTGGGGGTCCAACATGAGTCCGCCGCTCGAAGGCGTGAGAGTCGTCTCAATGGCCGAGCAGTACCCCGGCCCCTACTGCACGCTCCTCCTCGCCGACATGGGCGCCGACGTCGTCCTGGCGGAACGCCCCGGCAGCGGCGACCCGTCGCGCGGCCCCGGTGGCATGTCCGACCACTTCGCGGCCCTGAACCGCAACAAGCGGAGCATCACCGTCAACCTGAAGTCGGCGGAGGGGCTGGAAGTCTGCCGCCGGCTCATCGAGCGGGCGGACGTCTTCGTCGAGGGCTTCCGGCCCGGCACTATGGACCGCCTGGGCCTGGGCCACGAGGCGCTGTCGACGCTGAACCCTGCGCTGGTCTACTGCTCGATATCGGGCTTCGGGCAGGACGGCCCTTATCGCGACCGTCCAGCCCACGACATCAGCTACCAGGGGATTGCGGGGCTGCTCGCCAATCTTATCGATAGGGGCAGCTTCTCCAACCGTCCGGCGGTGGCGATCGGCGACCTGTCGTCGGGGATGTTCGCGGCGCTGGGCATCCTCGCCGCCCTTTTCGCCCGGCAGCAGACGGGACGCGGCCAGTACGTCGACGTGTCAATGACGGACGGCCTCGTCTCCTGGATGACCACAGCGCTCTACTCGCAGCTCAAGACGGGCCGCGCGATGTTTCTGGGCGACGGCGCCGGCTACGGCGTCTACAGGACCGGCGACGGCAAGTACATCACCCTCAGCGTCGCCCTGGAGCCGCACTTCTGGCGCAACCTGTGGACGGTGATGGGCCGTCCGGACCTCGGTGCTCTGTCGTTTGTCGAGAGGATGCAGCGGAACGCCGAGCTCGACGCCATCCTGCGTGAGACCTTCCTCACGAAGACCCGCGACGAGTGGGTCGACCTGCTGGCCGCGGGCGACGTGCCCTCGGGGCCGGTGCTCACGTTAGAAGAGGTAGCGGCGCATCCTCAGATACAGGCGCGTCAGATGGTGTTCCAATGGGAGGCGCCGGACGGCCGTGTGGAGAAGCTGGTCAATCACCCGATACGCTTCTCGGAGACGCCCGCCGCCATGCGGCTCCCCGCGCCCGCTCTGGGAGAGCACACCGACGAGTTGCTGCGCCAGCTCGGCTACGGTGACGACGAGATACGCAGGTTGCATGAAAACAATGCGGTCTAGCCGGGAGGGAAGCGTGTCCACGAAGCGTTTCGTCGCCCTCCTGCTCTCCTGTTTCCTGCTTGCGGGGGCCCTTCTCATTGCGGCGTGCGACGGCGACGCCGAAGAGGGCGCCTCCGGCAACCTGCTCGTAAACCCAGGGTTCGAGGAAGGCGCGGACCCCTGGTACTCGATGGAGACGCGCGGTTGGGGAGAGCCGTTCGAGATCAGCGAGGACGTCGCCCACTCAGGCGCGCGCAGCGCCCTCCTGAAGCTGCGTCCGCCCTCCGAGCCGGCGCAGCACCGCGTTTTCGGCGTCGTGCAAAGTCTCAAGCCCGATAGCTTCCCCGAGTTCCTTTCCGGCTTCTACCGGGTGGAGAACTGGCGCAAGGATGCGCCCTTTCAGTACCTGCAGTTCGTCGTCATCGCCTTCCCCAAGGGCGGCCAGGGCAACATTCAGATCCGCTACCTTCTCGCGGGCGCGGACGCCGAACCGTTCGAGATCAGCAACGCCCGGTTCGTCTTCGTGGGAAAGGACGAGCCGCGCACCGGCGAATGGGTCTATTTCGAGCGAGACGTGGCCCAGGACTTCCGCGAGCTGTGGGGAGAGGTGCCGCAGGAGCTGGATGAGCTGCGCGTCTTCTTCGAGGCGCGCTATGACGCGCCGGGCCTGATCACCGGCGAAATGCACGGCGACGTCTACTACGACGACCTCTACCTGGGGAGCAAAGCCGGCGCTCCGTCCCATCCCTGATCTTGCGCACACATTCTCACCGGTAAGGGGGCAACCGTGGTGGAGACGGGCGTCAGCTATTTCAGTTCCCGCACCCTGCGCCACTTCCGCGCCGACCTCGACGACATGCTCGCCCACCACTGCAGCTACGTCGTCCACTGCCTCACCGAGACCGACCTTCTCTTCTACCGGGACACCATGCGCGAAATCGTCGCTGCGACGAAGGCGGCAGGACTCGGTGTATGGCTCGACCCCTGGGGCGTCGCCGGAGTGTTCAGCGGCGAAACGCTGTCGCGCTTCCCGCTGGACAACGTGGAGACGCTGCAGGTGCTATCGGACGGAAGACGCGCGCCCGCGGCCTGCCCCAACCACCCGGAGACGCGGCGCTTCCTGAAAGAGTGGGTGCGGGCGGCAGCGGAGACGGGCGGCGACGGCGTGGTCTGGGACGAGCCCCACTTCTTCGTCCCGCTCATGCGCGAGGAGCGGTCGACCGCGTGGGCCTGCCGCTGCGACGTCTGTCAGCAGAAGTTTCGCGAGCGCGCGGGGCACGCGATGCCGGAGACGTTCGACGCGGAAGTGAAAGCGTTCCGCGACGCCTCCGTAATCGAGCTGATCGACGAGCTGTCCACCGAAGCGCGGCGGCTCGGTCTCCAGAACGACCTCTGCCTCTTCCCCGTCGATTTCGTCGCCGCCGGTTTCCCGGAGCTGGCGTCGCGGCTCGCCCGGCTTGTCGGCAGCAGCGACCCGGACGCGAACCCGCTGCTCCAGTTCGGCATCTTAGACTGGGAGGCGGCCGCCGCTATCCCCGCGCTCGACATGCTGGGCACCGACCCCTACTGGTTCGCGCTCGCCGTCGACCGGGAGCCGTTCTTCTCCGTCTTCGTCGAGAAGGCGCTGGCGCTGGCCCGGCGCAACGGACTCAAGTCGCAGGTGTGGGTACAGGCGTTCCTCGTGCCGGAGGGACGCGAGGAGGAGTTGAAGGAGGGGCTGCGCCGGGCAGCGGCCCTGGGAGCGGACTACGTCGCCGCCTGGAGCTACGGCGCGTCGGAGAGCATCTCGCGGATTCGGTGCGCGCGGCCGGAGGTCGTGTGGCGGATCATCGGCGAGGCGTTCGGAGAGCTGCAGGGCGCGGGTCAGGTTATGGGCGGCAGCGCCAGCCAGTCGTAGCCGATGGTCGGGTCGTCGTGGGGGATGCGCCCCTCTTCTTTCGGGTCGTACACGCTGGAGGTCAGGTAAACGAGGTGCGCCTGCCCGCCGATCGCTTTGCAGCCGTGGGCGACGCCGGGCGGTATCTTCAGCAGTTGCGCCTCGTAGTGCTCGCCGAGAAAGACCTCCTGTAGCTCTCCCTTCGTCGGCGAGCCGTCCCGCAGGTCGTACAGCGCCACCTTCAAATCGCCGGCCACCACGTACCACCAATCGGTCTGCGTCGGGTGGACGTGCCACGCCTTGGCCACGCCCGGGAACATGAGGGAGTGGCTTACCTGCGCCCAGCCCTCGCGGACGATGCCCTCGGTGGCGCGCACGACCTCGCGAAAGAAGCCGCGCTCGTCGGAGTGGGTAACCAGGGTCTTTATCTCAACGCCTTCGATCACAAACGGCAGCCTTCCCTGCTGAGTCGCCGCCTAGTATAGCAGCGCCCGGCCCTCGGGCAAATGGGAACTGCCACGACTTCTCCTCGAACGGCCCTCTATCAAGAAGCGCCGCGCCCGCTGATTACCGCGGGAATCGTCTTCAAGAGAATCGTGATGTCAAGCCAGAGCGACCACTCTTCGATGTACTTCAGGTCGAGGCGCACCCACTCATCGAAGTCACTGATACGGTTCCGGCCGGAGACCTGCCAGAGACAGGTTATGCCCGGCTTCACGGCCACCCTCAGTTTCTGCCAGTCCGTGAACCGCTCATAGTCCTCCTGAAGCGCCGGCCGCGGGCCCACCAGGCTCATGTCGCCCTTGAGGACGCTCCAGAGCTGGGGTAGCTCGTCGAGGGAGCGGCGCCGCAGAAACCGGCCCACAGGCGTCACGCGCGGGTCATTCTTCATCTTGAACGCCGGGCCGATCATTTCATTGTGCGCCAGCAGATCGCTCTTCATTCGGTCGGCGTCCTGGACCATCGTGCGGAATTTGTAGCCGGTGAAGTAGCGGCCTCCGCGGCCGACCACTCGCCATCGGTAGAGAATCGGGCCGGGCGACGTGAGCTTGACGACGAGGGCGAGAAGCAGAAACAGGGGGGCGAGAATTGCGAGCAGGACGGTCGCCACGGCGATGTCCATCGCCCGCTTCAGGGCAAGCTGCAGGCGAGGCGCATCCGTGAGCTCACGGGAAAACGGCGTTACGCCGCCCGCCGTCTCGGTTCGGTCTCGCTCGGCTCTGATTGCTGAGTCTGTAGCCAATTCCGTTCCTCCTGACGATCGCTCCTGCGGTGACGCTTTCGCCCGGCAATCTCGCGGAAGAAGCGATCATAATCGTCGGCGATGGCGTCCCAGGAATAGCGCTTGCGTACGCGCTCCCTGGCGGCGACCCGAAGCGCGTCGGCGCGAGCGGGGTCATTGAGCAGAGCGTTCAAGAGCGCGCTCAGCTCTCTCCCCGACTTCCGCCACAATAGGCCGGCGTCACCCACGATCTCGCGGTTGAACGGCACATCCAGCGCCGCGGCGCAGCAGCCGCACCCCATCGCGTGCAGCAAGGCAGGGTTTGTCCCGCCCACTTCATGACCATGCAGGTAGGCGAATGAGTTCGCGAATATCTCTTCGATGTGTCCGGGCTCGTAGACGCCGCCCAGAAAGCGCACGCGGGGGTCAGCCGTGCGCTTCAGGTCTTCCAGGTAACGGCTGCGATAGTTGGCGGCGCCCACCACCGCCAGCTTCTTGTCGGTCTCAACCTGGGAGAAGGCGCGGACGATGAGGTCGATGTTGTTCTCAGGCTCGATGCGGGCCACCACCAGAAAGTAGTCCCCCGAGACGAGGCCGTACCTGTCGAGAACGGCTGGATTGCTGGACTCAAAGAGATTGGCGCCGTAGGCGATGAACTTGCTGTCGCGGCCGTACTCGCGCCGAAAGTAAGGCTGGAGGGCGCGCGAGTCGCAGATGAGGTGGGTTGCCGTCCAGCGGGCACCGATCGCCTCCGCGATGCGCAAATAGAGGCGCCCGACCTTCCCCCACTTCCGGCGGCGCCAATCGAAGCCGTCGGTGTTCATCACCACCGGTATCCCTATCAGCCGCGCCAGCAGGTACAGGAAGCTGGCCCGGAAACCGAGCACGTACAAGAGATCGAACCGCGACAGGAACGAGTGGGCCGCGCTCAGGGACTCGTGGGAAAGCGTTTCCAGCGACTTCGTGTAGAGGGCGGGCAAATAGCGCAGCTTTACGCTTCGATACGTCTCCGGCCGCGAGGGAAGCGAGTAGCGGGGCCGGCAGTAGACCGTCACGTCGTGGCCACGCTCCACGAGGCGAGGAGCCAGCTCCGAGGCGACCGTCTCGAAGCCTCCCCAGCGGGCGGGAATCCCGCGCGCGCCGATGATCGCGATACGAAGCCCTCCGGCGGCCGGCCTTTCTTTGTTGCCGAAGGCGATTATTCTCGCTGACGACACGGCTATGCCCCCTCGCTCTCGGATAGTTTATGGCCGATGACCAGCATCTGGTCGCTCCCCTCGCCGACCACGCGGTCAATCACGAGACCGCATTCGGCGCACATCTTTCGGATCTCCTGCGACGAGACTCTGCATCCCCGCCAGGCGGCTGCGACCGTATATCCCGGGTCCACCGGCTTCCCGAGCAACCGCCTCCGTGCGGCCGCCACTAGGGCGCGCAGCAAATAGCTGGTTCCCGAAACGAGCCTCCGCACGGCGAAGCGGCGCCTCCCGTTGAACTCGTAGGCAAAGCAACCGCCCGCGCTCAACCAGCCGCCAGCCGATCTCCTCGATTGCGGTCTCCGAACCACCGTATCGCGCCGGAATGCCCCTGCTTCCGACCATCGCGATCCTCATGAGCGCTGACTCCTTCCGCTAATAACCGTCTTGTGCTCCGCTATTGCAGTGGCTGCCTTCGACGCACCGAAACGTGCCCTGAACGCCTGCTCGTACGCTTCGACGGTCTTCCGGGCGGTGGCCGCCCAAGAAAACTCTTTCGCCCGCGCCAGCCCGCGCGCCGAAAGCCTCGACCGTAGCTCCGGGTCCGCCAGCGCGGCTCGAATCGCGCGGGCGATGTCGCCGGCGTCCAAAGGATCGAAATAGACCGCGGCATCGCCTCCCACTTCGGGAAGAGACGACGTGTTGGACGTGATAACGGGAGTGCCGCAGGACATCGCCTCCAGGACGGGAAGGCCGAAGCCTTCAAAGATGGACGGATAGACGAATAGGTCAGCGGCGTTGTAGAGGGCGGGCAGGTCTTTATCCGGGACGTAACCTGTGAACGTTATCCTCTCGCTCAACCTCGAAGCTCGCGCCGCTTCGAGAACGGGCGAATGCAGCCACGCCTTCTTGCCGACGATAACCAGGCGATGAGGAATGTCGCTTTCGCATGCTGTGGCAGCGAAGGCCTCTATCAGGCGCCGCAGGTTCTTCCGCGGCTGAATGTTGCCCACGTACAGAATGAACGGGCCGTCGATCCCGTACTCCCTGCGCACGGCATCGATCCGCCGGCGGTCGTCCAGCGGATGAAAGTGGGGGGCCGGCGCCGCCGACGTGACCACGATCTTCTCCGGGTCGATGCCGTAGAAGCTGACGAGATCTGCCTTCGTGAATTCGGAGACCGCGATCACGACATCGGCGCGGCGAGCGGAAAAGGGGACAAGGGTCCGCGCCCGCAGCAGCTCGCTGCGACTGAAGAAGTCAGGATAGCGTTCGAAAGAGATATCGTGGACTGTGAGGACGGTGGCACAGCGAGGAACGACCGGCGGCAGGATGTAGTGCATGTGCGCCACGTCCGCTCGACGTCGCCACAGCTCGACGGGCAAGAGGAAGGGAATCCGCACCAGCGGCGAATGCAGCGGCAGGACGCGCACCCTCACGCGACCGTTCAGGGAAGGGGGAAGGCTGCTCAGACCGCGCCGGTCGACGTAGACGGTGTACTCGCGACCCGCTCCGTCGAGGCGCGCCAGGGCATCGATGAGATTTAGAGTGTAGGTCTCGTTGCCGGTCGCCTGATGCCCTACCATGTGAGCGTCAATCGCAATCTTCAACGCGGGTCCCTTTCTCGAGCAGCCTCACCGCTCCCATCATCAGTCCGAAATACACCCAGATGAAGCCCAGCCAGAAGGCGTCGGTTGCCTGAAACGCGACGAGCTGAGCGACGGCAGCGATGGTCAATGCTCCCAGCATTGCCCCCACCTGTTCGTCGCCGGCGCGCGCCGAAGCCCGCACGGAGTGGAACAGCAGCGCGCCAACAAGGCCAGCGAAAAGAACAAGACCGACGATTCCCGTATCGTACAGAGTGGCCAGTTGAGGACTGGGCAACGCCGATAGTATTTCGGGGTGGTTGATGTGAAAGCCGTCGGTGCCCCAGCCAAGCAAGGGCTTTGACCGCCACTCATCGAGACCAAGGTCGATGTTTTTCAGCCGCGACACGGTGTTCGTGTCGGATCGTATGGCGGAGAGCGTGGCAAAGCGCGCAGAAACGTCGTCGGGCACCCCACCGAGGTCGAACCGGAATACCAGCGTCAGGGCAACCGCGGCCATTCCTGTCACCAGTAACGCCGTCCGCAACCGCACGCCCCGCAGGAAGACGACGGCGAGCACCGCGGCGGCGGCGAAGGCCACCCAAGCTGCCCGGGTCAGGCTCATGATCAGCGCCGCCATCGCCAGAACGAAGACGACGGACAGCAACCCGCGCTGAAGAGTGGGAGCCCGTGACACAAGAAGAGAACCGCTGAGAACAGCTATGCCGGCGGCGTAGGAGCCGAAGATGTTCCCCTCCCACAGTGTCCCCTTGGCCGAGACAACGCCGGTGATTGGGTCATGCTGCACGCCCACGTCCCACCCATTTAGGTGCCAGACAATGAGCGCCCCCACGCCGAATGCGCACGCCCCTGCCCCCGTAATGAGCAGCGCCCGCAGCGCCGCCAGGAGTTTCGCCCGGTCTGAGACGTACCCGAATATGAGGTAGAAGAGGGCGACGGCGAGAGTCATCCGGACGACTATCCGCATGCTCTTGTAGACATCCGCCGAGTTCATGACCGAAGACAAGACATTTGTCAGCAGGAAAAGGCCGATCAGCAGGGCGAAGGGCAGCCGCTGAGCGCGATCACGGCCGGAGGTGACGCGCAACGCCCAGGCCGTCAGCACTACCAGCAGAACGATGTTCTCCACCTTGGCATTCCAGCCCGCGACCTCAAAGTTGTAGCGGTTGAAGGCCGTTGAAGCGATGAGCAGATAAATCCCGAGGTCCATACGGCGCGCCACCAGCATGAAGGCCGCCGCAAGCCCGATCGGCGCGAGGACAAGCACCGGACGGTTAAGCAACGGGACCAGCAAGCCGGCGCCCGCGACAACGAAGTAGACCAGCAGCAGGGGGAAGGCGATTCCTCCCGCCCTTTCGCTCGATTCGAGCGACGCGTAAGGCGCGCAGGCTCTCATCTTCCGCCCCCCGCGCTCGCTGCGCCGCCGCTATCTGAGTGACTGCCGTTGCCGAGCACGTGGCGGTAGACTGCCAGGGTGTTTCGGGCCGTGTTCTCCCACGTGAACCCGCGGGCCCTCGCGAGCCCCCGTTCGGCCATCTCCTGACGCAGGGCCCTGTTAGAGAGGACTCGGGAGAGCGCGCCCGCCCAGGCGTCGACGTCCTTCGGGTCCACCAGGATAGCCGCATCGCCCGCCACTTCGGGGATCGATGACGTGTCCGCGGCGATGACCGGGCGCCCACAGGCCATGCCCTCGATGACCGGCACGCCGAAGCCCTCGTGCAATGTCGGCATGACCACGGCATCGGCGAGGTTGTAGATTGCGGGTAGATCGTCGTCGGGAACGTGACCCAGAAAGACGACGTCCGTCTCCAGACCAAGCGCTTCGACTGTCGCCTCGATGTCGGCGTAGCCGGGAAGACCGGGGCTCACGCCGCCGGCCAGGACGACCTTTCTTGCCCCCCAGGAATGGGCCCGCTTCAGCCGAAAGACAGCGCTCAGAAGGGTGGGGATGTTCTTGCGAGCAGCGAGATTGCCCACGTGAAGAATGAATGGTGTGTCGAGGCCGTAGCGCCGCGCGACCCCTTCCGTCGCGAGGCCGGAAAGCGGCCGGAAACGCTGAAGGTCGACTCCCTGAAGCACAACATGCACCTTCTTTGGCGGCAGACGGAGGTATCGCAGGACATCGCGTCGGGCGTGCTCGGAGACGGCGATGACCGCGCGGGCGCGTCGCGCCGCCAGCGGGACGAGAAGCCTTGTGTACCAGAGCCATGGCTTGCTGTAGTGCTGCGGGAAGCGCACGTACGCCATGTCGTGGATGGTCACGACCAGCGGGCAGGGCGGCACCAGCGTGCTGACGAAAGCAGGGGCATGCAGGAGGTCGGGCTTCAGCCGCCGCAATCCCGCTCTGAGGCCAAACTGCGTCCACATCACCTGGTGGGCGCCGCGCATCGCTCTCGCCGGAAGACTTGAGCGGTGGTCCAGGGGCCGCGGAGCAATCAGCGTACTGACGCACACCCCGAACGTTTTTTGCAGCGCGGCCGTCACGTTTTGCGCGTAAACGCCGGTCCCTGTCCGGATGCGGCCGGCGTGCGTCATGTCCCAGACGACGTGCAGGCCCTCTCCGTCGAGGTCCGTCGTGGCCTGCTCTTCGCCGTCAGACCCTACCGGCCGCTTCTCAGTCGTCTCCGAGTCCACTTTGTACCCCACAAACCGTATTTACGCCGCCTTCTCCCCCGCCGCCTCCACAACGCCTTTCGCGACATGCTCCTCGAATATCGCAAGCATCGACTGGGCGTAGCGCCGCCAGGAAAACGTATCGGCCACGAAGCGCTGTCCGTTCCCCGCCACCTGCGCCGCGAGCCCGGGTCCGTCCATCAATCGGCGCAGGGCAGCGGCGATGGCGTCAGGATCGCGCGGAGGGACGAGCAGCGCGGTCTTGCCGTCTTCCAGCACCTCCTGCACGGCGGCCCCACGCGACACCACGACCGGTTTCCCGCAGGCCATCGCCTCGATGACGGCGAGGGCCCAGGTCTGGTTCTCGTTCGGAAAGAGGAAGGCGTCGCAGGCGTGGTAGTAGAGCTTCAGTTCGTTCTCGTCGACGGCGCCCGCGAAGGTGACGTGCTCCGTGATGCGCAGGCGGCGCGCCATCTCGCGCAGGCTGTACGCGTACTCGGGGTACTGCTCCGGAGAGCCAGCGATGAGCAGATGGAGCCGCCGCCCCTCGTTGAGGAGCGAGGCCACGGCTTCGAGGGCGTCCTCAATGCGACGATGGGGCATCAGTATCCCCAGAGCGAGGACGAGGAAGCAGTCTGCCGGTATGCGGCGCCGCCGCCTGATCTCGCCCGCGTCCCCTCCCGGGCCGAGCCGCAGCGCCTCGATATCCACGCCGCTTCTCACGACGGCCGCGTCGATCCCGTACGTCGCGTCGAGGATTCCCTTCGCGTAGCGGGAGAGGACGACGACGCGGTCGATCTCTTGCACGGCGGCGGAGTCGTAGCGGAAGAAGAGGCGGCGCAAGAGCGCGCGCGGCGAGAGGCCCCGAGCCGCGTCCGGCGGCCAGGGCGGGTCGTTGCACATCCAGACGATGGCCGGCCGGCGGGCCATGCGCCGGGCGGCGCTGACGGCGGCCCAATGCGGCGGCCAGTGGTGCGGGTTGAGGACGTCGAACCCGTCCTCGATCCCGCGGGCCATGCGCCTCATATCGAGGAAGGCGCGCAGCCGCCGCGACGGCATCAGCGCCGCCGACGGGTGCTTCCCCGTGACGACGATGCGCAACCGCGAGCAGACGTCGGGGTAGCAGCCCCCATCGAACGCGGGGGTGTAGACGGTGAGGTCGTGCCCCATCTCCTGAAGCTCCCTGGCGAGATAGACGGCCTGGCGGTCGCCGCCGCCCTGCACCGTCAGATCAGAGAGCAGTATCGCGATCTTCATCGCTCGTCCTTTCAGGCGGCCTCCTGACAAGCCGTGGCGTCGTTATCGCCGCTTCGCAGCCAGGAAGGCAGAAGCGTCGCGCCAGCGAGCCTTGCCGCCATCGCGGCGCACTCGCGCGCCGAAGCCTGCATCTCCTCTACGTGGGGTCGTATTCGCTCCTTGATCTCGTCCCGCGACTCGAGCGCCGCGCGGACGCGCGTTGCCACCTCCGCCGGCCGCAGCTCATCGAGGCCCACGACCTGTTCTTCGCAGTGCAGTCGTTTCATGAACTCGCGCACCTTCGGGTCGTAGGCGATGGCGATGCTGGGCACGCCGCAGGCTGCCGCCAGTACGTTTGAATGCAGCCGCATGCCGAGAACGATGTCACAGTGGCTGATGGCAGCGACCGCGTCGAAAGGAGTGTGGCAGGTTGCCGTGTCGGTCTCGTGCGCGTACCGCATGCGCGATATCACCTCTCGCTGAGACGCCACGTCGTCGTCCGCGCCGCCGTGCTGCAGAGGGACGAAGAGCAGCCGGGCGCCCGCGGCCTCGACTACGGCGTCCAGACACTGCGCCAGTGAATCGACAAGGCGCGCCGGGTCGCCGCCGCGACGGATCGGGTCGAGATGGAACCAGGGCCGCAGCGAAACGCCGATCAGCGTCTTCTTCGACGCGCGCTCGGCGGGCCCGTCCGCGGCCATGACGATTGCCGCATCGGCTGTCACGGTCACGTCGCGGCGTACACCCGCCCGTCGCAGGTTGCGGGCCGAGAACTCGTCGCGGACCGTCACAACGTCAACCGCATTGGCGGCGAGACGCAACGTCTGCCGGAAGACCGACGTGCGCGGTGGATGCACCCCCACGGCGTAGAACATCACCGGCCGGCGCAGCGCCTTCGCCACAACGGCCAGCAGCAGATAGGGACGGTAGAAGTGCGGCAGCACGTCCTGGAGCAGACCTCCGCCGCCAATGAGGACAGCCGATGACCTCCGGATGAGCGCGATGAGACGGGCGGTCTGACGGGGAGACCGCCAGGAGAGGCGGGCGCCGTCGAGCCCGGTGAAGCGCCGGATAGCGACGCGCGTGTTCCCGAGAATGACGGTCTGGGTATCGACGGCGGTTTCGGCGAGAAGGCGGGAGGTCGCCAGGGCGATTGCGTCATCGCCCAGATTGCCAAAGCCGAACGCGCCGGCCATGAGGATGAGCCTACTCATCGTCACCCTCACGTCGTTCAGGCCGCTCCCTTTTCGTTGCCGATAGGAACAGGGTGAGGCCGCGTGTGCGGAAGTAAGGAAGGAAGCGCAGGGCGGGCAACGCGCCGCCAAATAGCTTTGTTGCGGCCCATGTGAGCCGGCGGTTCCCCAGAAAGGGCATCAACGTATAGCAGCGCTCCACGCGGAATCCGCTCTCTTCGAACAGGCGGCGCAGCTCATGCAACAGATACACGTGATGATGGGTCGGGTCATCGAATAGAGCAGGGTCGGGGTAGGCGGCATTAGGAGTAGCGACGACGACCCGCCCACCGGGGGCGAGGACGCGATACCACTCGCGCAGCGCCTCCTCCGGCCGCTCGAAGTGCTCGATCAAGTGCTGCGCCACGACAGCCTGAAAGCTGCCGCTGGCCAGGGGAAGACGCGTCGCATCGGCAAGTGCCACGGGCGCGACGCGACTGGCCAGCGAGACAGCGGTATGGTTTACGTCCACTCCCATCGTGAGGGAGGCACGGCGTTCACGATGGCAGGCGGCGAGCAGGAGGCCGGCGCCGCAGCCAAGCTCCAGCACCCTGTCATCCCGCGACGGAGCGGCCAGCGCCAGCAGATGCCTTATCTCCAGGCGAAACATGGGGCCGCCACGGGCGTCGTAGTACTCCTGCGAGTACCCGCCTGCGGGCGCGCTCGTTACCGCCGTTCCTGCCTCTCCAATTGTCATTTCACGCCGCCTCCTGCGTTACTGCCGCCTGCCGCCGCCCCGTCGGCGCGAGTCGCCACAGGACGCGCACCTCCTCGACCCGCAGGAACGACGCGGCCGCCAAATACACGCCCCCCGCCAGCAGCAGCAGGGTCATTTGCTCTACCCCCATCAGAAGGTACGACGGAGAAGGATAGGCGCGGTCGAGCGCCAGGAACGCGACGCCATAGAAGGCGACGGCGGGCGCGCTCGCCAGAAGGGGGCGGAGCGCAAACAGCCCCAGGCGTCGCAACGACGGGACTTCGCGCACACGGCGCACCATCCGGAACATTACGAACGTGGTCAATATGTGGTGGCCGGCCCTTGCCATCGCGAGGCCCACGAGCGCCCAGACGTGACTGAGGGCAATCGCCGCCGTCGCGTACAAGCCAAGGGTCATCAGCTCCACCTTGAGCGGCGTCGTGAAGTCGCCCCCAGCGTAGATCGCCTTCTGGAGGATCTGCGTCAGGCCGACGAAAGAGAGGGCGACAAGATAGATGGCGAGGACGGCCGCCCCGGTGTGGACGTCTGAGGAAGAAACGTCGCCGGGCCCGTAGGCGAGGCGCATCAGCGGCACGGAGGCGGCGGCCATGAGGACGGAGACAGGGATGAGCACCGCCAGCAACACCCTCGCCGCCTGCGCAAGCGTACGCGCATACTTCTCGCGGTCGGTGGCGGCGTCGCGGACAAGCTGGGGATAGAGGACGATGCCGAGCGATCCGTTGAAGACGATGGTGGGCAGCACAAACACCGTCACGGCGATGGTGACGATCGAAACGCCGCCCTCCGTGGCCATCGAGGCGAGGGCGCGGTCGAGGAGGGGCGCGCAGTAGGCGATGCCCATGTAGAGCACCACCGGCGCCGACTGGACAAGCACGCGCCTCACGCCGGGATGGCCGAGGCGCATCTTCAGGGAGTAGGCGATGCCCTTACGCCTTACGAAAAACAGCAGGAGGGCGACGTGCAGTACGCCACCCAGCAAGACGCCGGCAGCCGCCGCCTCGATTCCGATTCTTTTGCCGCCGATGACGACGAAGGCAATTGTGCAGGCGTTGATGATGAACGAGTTGAGAGCGGGCGTAAAGAAGTGGTCTTTCGTGTTGAGCACGGGACCCAGCACGCCGGCGAGGCAGAGGAGCAGCAGCAACGGAAGGGTGAAGCTCATAAGCCCGGCGCTCGTGTCCGCGCTCTCGTTCGACAGGCCGGGCGCGATGACGCCCACAAGCGAGCGGCTGAAGAACACGCCGGTAAGCACAATGAGCCCGACAACGACGGCGACGAGGTTCAGCACGGAGCTGAAGGTGATCCGCGCGTCGTCCGGCCGGCCCGCCTCGACGTAGTTGACGTAGACGTGCACGAGCGCGGGCGCCAGCGCGCCGAGAACGAGGACGGCCTGGAGGATGTTGGGCAGGAAGATGGCGACGAAGTAGGCGTCGGAGTCGCCGGAGAGGCCGAAGACGGACGTAATCGAGGCGTTGCGGACGTATCCCAGGACGCTGCCGGCGAGGGTCAGCGTTCCGACGACACCCACAAGACCGTAAAGTCTCTTCATGCTTCAGTCCTCACGACGATCGAGCGCCCGGCAGCAGTCCGCGCGACGCGCCTAGCCGGCCGCGCTCTGCGTCGCCGGCTCTTCGACCTCTTCGTCCTCGATCTCTTCCGCTTCCTTTCGGACGTCCATCTCGGCGCTCTGAACGAGAACCGACGTAAGGGCGTGTACCAGAATCACGTGGATGTCCTCGATCATCTTCTGGTTGTCGCAGGGCACGACGACGTCGATGTCGACCACCCTGCCGAGCCTTCCGCCGCTGAAACCGGAGAACCCGATAGTGACGGCTCCTGCTTTCGTCGCCGTTTCCACGGCGCGGAGCACGTTGGGGGAGTTGCCGCTGCCCGAAATGGCGACGACGACGTCGCCGGGTCTGAGCAGCGACTCAAGCTGGGCGGCGAAGACGTTATCGAACGAGGTGTCGTTCGCCCACGCCGTCACCAGGGAGACGTTGTCGACCAGCGAAAACGTGCGCAGGCAGCCCGAATTGCCGCGCCTGTTGGGCTTCATCCAGTCCGCGACGGCGTGGCTGGCGGTAGCGGCGCTGCCGCCGTTGCCCATAACGTATACCGTTCTTCCGCGGGCGCGCGCCCGCAGCAGCTCCTCGCCCACTCTCGCCAGGTCAACGAGGGGCAGCAGTTCCAGGGTGTCCTGCACCTGCCGCAGGTACTCCTCAAGCAGGAAAAGGACCCGCGTGCGCGGCAGCTCGCCGTTCGGCGATCGTCCCCTCCCGCCGTTCTTGCTGCCTCTGTGGTTTCCCAGTCTGATCGGTCTCATGTTGCTCTCCCTGCGATCTCTGTTACGACGCTGGACCCTGACTTGCCGTGAATGTGCACAGATGTGTAGGACGCCGGGACGCTTCGCTCCCCTGCCAGCATCCGCTTGAAAGAAGCGAACAGCAGGCGAAGGTCGAGCCAGAGAGAATAATTGCGGACATAGGCGACATCTTTAAGTGTTTGCTCTTCCAGCCCATCCCTGCCGGAGGAACCTGCGGCGGGGCCGGTGAGGCCGGGGCGCACGAGCAGCAAATTGCGCATCCAGTCTTCTTCGAGGCGTTCCATTTCGGGCAGGGCGCGCGGGCCGACGAGGCTCATGTGGCCGCCGAGCACGTTGAGCACGTTGGGGAGCTTGGCGAGGCGTCCCGAGGATATGCGGTTACGGCAGGCCCAGGCCAGTCCCGGCAGCAGCCCCGGCGGCGGCGGCCCGCTTGGCGCAGCGATCGTCAGAAGGGTGAACGGACGCTTCTTTCGCCCGATAACGGCCTGCCGCAGAAGGACCGGGCCGCCGCCGCCCAAGCGCGACGCCAGCCATCCAAGCGCCACGACAGGCCCGGCGAAAACCAACAGCAGCAGCGACCCAACGTAGTCAAGCGACCGCTTGAGGACCGCGTTGAGTCCGGTGATGCGCAACGGCTGCAACCGCACGATGGGGAGGAAGCTGCTGTCCGTCATCTGTGCGCCCATCAGAACGAGATGTTGCAGTCCGGGCGCGACCTTAATCCTGATCCCCTCGTTCTCCGTCGCCATTTCCAGCAGGTCGCGGTAGCTCTCCCAACCGATGGCATGCGGCACGATAACGATCGCCGACGCCCCCTGTTCACGCGCCACTTTGAAGGCGGAGCGCGGGTCGCCGAGCACGGAGAGTCCGTCGGTGACGCGGCTTCCTAGGGGCCGGTAGTCATCGAGAAAGCCGACGACGCGGATGCCTTTCGACTTCGGCGCGTTGAGATGGAGGGCGACGGCCGCGGCGTGCTGGTCAGCGCCCACGATGAGCCACTTCCGGACGAAGAGGCCCGCTTCGTGCAACCGGAAGACGAGCCGCCGGACCATGAAGCGCCAACCGATCACGAACGGCGCGGAAAAGAGCACGGGCAACACCAGACTGCCCCTCGAAACCAGCTGATCGGAGAGGAAGGCGGCTATCAGCAACAGCGCGCCGCCGGTGGCGCTGCCCTTGACGATGGCCGCGTACTCGCTGTGCCCGGCGAAAAGGGTATCGGAGTCGTACAGCCGGTTGAAGGCGAAGAACACGAGCATGAGCGGCGGTAGCGCGGCGGCGAAGGCTACGCCGGCCGTCGTCGGCGATGAAGGATCGAAGAGGCCGCGGTCGAGGGCGAGCCCGAGGGCAAGCGCGCCCGCCAGCATCAGCAGGTCGCCCGCCAGAAGTGCCGCTATGACCGCGTGTCTTGCCCTGAACATGATTACGAACCCTGCAGACAATTGACGGCGGCGGCGTGTCCGTTTCCGGAGACCGAGTTCATGAGCACGCGGGCGCCGCCTGTGTCGAAGTGAAAGTCCATTCGGTAAAGCTTGAGCGCTTCCATCTCCTTGCACACCTGTTCCCTGTACGGGGGCTCGCAGTAGAGGAGAAGGAAGCCCCCGCCGCCGGCACCCGTAATCTTGCCGCCGACGGCGCCTTTAGCCAGCGCCCGTTCGTATATCTCGTCGATGTGCGGATTGCTGACGCCGCTGGCCAGCTTCTTCTTGCGCTCCCAGGAGTCGCGCAACACTTCGCCCAGGACCGGCAGGTCGCCCCTTTTCAGCGCTTCCCGGGCCACGCGGGCGGTCTCCTTGAGATAGTGGAGCGACTCGATTACGTCCTGTTTCCCCTCGCGCGTCGCCTGTTGCTGGGCTTTCCCGATCTCGCTGGCGTTGCGCGAGCGGCCGAGGAAAAACAGGAGGAGACGTTCGCAGAGGCGTTCCCGCGTCTCGAGATCGATGTCCAGAGGCTCCACGCGGACGCCGCTGCTTTCGAAGTAGATCGCGTTCAGCCCGCCGAAGGCCGCCGCATAGTGGTCCTGCTTGCCGCAGGGCCGCCCCAGCTTCCCGCTTTCCACGCGATAGGCCGTTTCCGCGATCTGGATCGGATCGAGCCGGTGGCCGGTGAGGGTGCTGAGCGCCTTTATGAGCGCGGCGGCGACGGTGCTTGACGAGCCGAGACCCGTCCCCGGCGGTATCTCAGAGGCGAGGAAGATGGACAGCCCTCCACTTATGTCAAACTCGTCCAGGATGGCGCGCGGTAGACGAAGGTCACCGTCCCAGTGCCCGCCGTTTCTCCCCGACCACCGGTGGAAGCAGCGATAATCGGAGGAGCCGATGTGAACGCCCTGGCCGCCGTTGGCGCTGACGAAGACGTAGAAGTACTTATCGATTGCAGCGCTCACTACCATCCCACCGTAGCGGGCGTAGTAATCTTCAAGATCGGTGCCGCCGCCGGCGAAACTTATCCTCACTGGCGCTCTTGCCAATAACATGACGCAAACTCCTAGCCACTGCTCTGCATGCTCTCCATTCGTTCAACGACGGGAACCTCGTCAGGAAAACTCATCAGCAGGCCGGACGCCAGATCCGACTGGGCCTGCCGGTAGCGCGCCGGCGAACCGATATCGAGGAAGTAACCGCTGCTGACGTACCCCATCACCGGCGCTCCGGCTTCGATGAGAAGAGGGATGAGATCAGACCCGAAATCGAAGAATGAGTTCTCCGGTACCCGCTGCAGCGCCTCCGGCTCCACCACATACACGCCCGCGTTCGCCCAAGGCGAAAAGACCTCCCACATCTCCGGCTTCTCGACAAAGCGCTTCACCCGGCCTCTGCCGTCGATCTCGACGATGCCGCAGCGGGTCGGGTCCTCGGCGCGGTGAAGCGCGATCGTGAGGACTGCGCGGGCTCGCCGGTGGAACCCGGCGAGAGCAGAAAGGTCCATGTCGGTGAGGACGTCGCCGTAGAGCACGAAAAACGTCTCGTCGAAGAAAGACGCGAGCTTCTTGACTGCGCCCGCCGTCCCCAGCAGCGTGTCCTCATACGAGTAGGTGACGTGGACGCCAAGGGCGGAGCCGTCGCCCAGATAGGACTGCAAGGCTTCCGGCCTGTGGTGCAGGTTCACCGCTATCTCCGTCACCCCGTGGCGGCGGAGCAGCTCGATGAGGTGGGCGATCAGGGGCCGGCCCGCGAGATCGAGCATGGGCTTGGGGCGGTCGATGGTCAGGGGCCGCAGGCGCGTGCCTTCTCCCGCCGCCAGGATCATCGCCTTCATGCCGCCTCCTCTGCCGATCGTTCCTGCCTCAGGATCCAGCGGACGGCCGCTTGAAGGTCGCTGGCGACAAGGCTGGGAAGGCACCCCGCTTGATGCGCCAGCTCATGCCGTCCCCGTCCGGTGAGGACAAGGATGAACGGAAGCCCGAGCGCGCGGGCGGCGAGCAGGTCGCTGAAGCTGTCGCCGACGACGTAGCAGCGCTGCTTGTCGACGTCGAAGAGCTCTAGGGCCTCGGCCAGCAGGCCCGGCTGCGGTTTGCGACAGGAACAGCCCTCTTCGGGCGCATGCGGGCAGCAGAAGACGGCGTCGACGTAGGCGCCGCGCCGCTCGATCTCCTCCCGCATGCAGGCGTGTATCTCCTCTAGTTCGTCGAGCGAGATGATGCCCCGTCCCACTACCGATTGGTTGGTGACAACGATTACCTGCGCGCGCCGCTGGGCAAGCGACTTAAGCGCCGCCAGCGATCCGGGCAGGAACTCGAACTCCTCCCATGATTTCACGTAATCGTTGCGGTTGCGGTTTATGACCCCGTCCCGGTCGATCAGGACTGTCAAGGGCTTCATTCGCCCCTCCTTCAGCCCACAGGCTTGTACTTGACCACGATCTCGCGGTCGCGCGACAGATCCGTCCGGACGCGTAAGCCGGCGTCCTCGAGCGCCCTGCCGTCGAGCTCGAGGGACACCAGCTCCGCGCCGGGCGGAATCGAAACGGTCACCATGAGCGGCGCGGCCGCCGCGCCGGGCTGCTTCTGGAACAGCAGACGGTACTCGGCAAGCTCGCCGCGGAAATCGACGACCGCAGGCGTTGCCCAGTGGAACGCCACTTCTCTCGCGGCGCCGCTCGGCAACGCGAAGAACCGGCCGAAAACGCCCTTTCCCTGCTCCTCCCCGATCTCGCTCGGGCCCGCCTCCGCGCCGTCGATCTCCACGCTAACGAGCCGGCTTTTGGCGGCAGTGAAGAGGCGCAGGTAGCCGCCGTAGAGGCCGTCAAGCATGAGCCGCCGGACAAGATCGGGGTCGCGTCCCTGCTCCCACGACGGGAGGTCGTTGCGATAGCGGACGCGCACCTCTTTTTCGGCGTTGCCGAGGTCATCGAGCGCCAACCGGACTTCGATCTCCTGATCGATGACGATGTTGAGCTTGGTGCTGTTGACGCTCGCCTCCACGAGCATGAGATAGTCGCCCGGCGTTTCGCGGAGACCGCCGTCGAGGCCCATCCTCTCCGCCACCGCCTGGAGCTGCGGGTCAAGCGAATAGAAGAGGACCTCTTTCTCGTCGCGCAGCTCCTCCAGTGCGTCGAGGAGCGGCGTCCAGCGGTCGGACGGCAGGCGCATGAGGCGCTGGAGCATCTCCTCCGCCAGAAACGCTACGAACGCCTTCCTGTCGCCTTGCGGCTCGAGGGGCGTGCGCGTCAGCGCCTCCGTTACTTCAAGCGCGTTCTCCGTGTTGACGGTCACGCCGTATTCCTCCACAGTCACAGGGCCGGTCACCGAAAGCAGCTCTTGCAGCGTGCTCACGTTTATTCCGATCACGCCGTCGACGGGGCGGCCGCCGCCCTTCTCGAAGAAGAAGAGCGCCTGGCGGGCCGCCGTCGGGAAGTCGGGCGACCAGTTGGCCACGTCGAGGTTCCAGCTATAGTCCTTGAGCAGGTACTGCTTGAGGGGCGCCGGCGGCTCGACGTACTCGCCCGTCTCCTCCTGCCAGCGCTCTCCAAAGGCGATGGCATCGGCGAACGTCATCTCCTCGACGCGGCCCTGATTGAAGGTGACGACGCCATATGCGGAGATGAGACCGCCGGTGGGCAGCAGTTCGGCGTTGTTTTGGGCGAGGACGAGGTAGGTGCGCGGCCCGTTGAAACCGAGGAAATCGGGGAAGAGGGCGGCCGCCTCCTCGTAGGTGTCGACCAGTTCCTCCAGTTCGCCGCGACGCTTATCGACTTCCGCGACGGCGCTGCGAAGCGGCGGCAGGAGCGGATGGCCGTCAAGCCGTTCCCGCCTCGCCAGTATGCTGTTGAGCGCGGCGTTCATCGCCGTCATGTGCGGCTCTACGTTGTCGAGTAAAGTCATCGCTTTCTCAGTAATCCGGCTGTCCTGCTCAGAGCGGACGGCCTGATACTCCCTGGCCACGGCCACGCCGTTGAGGCCGATGGCGCTCGCTTCGGCGCCCATCGCCAGCACTTCCTCGGCCGCATCGACCTGCTCGCCCAGCCACGGCGTCCATGCCAGGAGCCGGAGCAGCGGGTCGCTGCGGAGGGAGTCGCGGGTGCGGCGAAAACCTGCCTCAGCCTCCGTCAGGTCGGCCTCGGCCCGCTCCAGGTCGGCGGCGGTCGCATCCAGCCTGCTTTCCCGCAGCGATTCCTGGGCGGCGAGCAGGAGGTCTTTTGCGCCCTCCGCGTCGCTGTAGAGGCCGCGGTAGTGCAGCAGGGCGAGGGTGCCCAGCGCTGCCGTCAGCGCGAGAGCGAGCAGGAGCAGAGGCAATTTGCGTTTGTGCTTCCCTGCTCTTGCCAATGCTCCCACCGGTCCTCTCGAGGGCCCGCTGAGAGCGAGCCCGCTCAGGCTACGACACGCTCTCCGGCTTTTGGTTTTCCCTACGAGTTGTCTCTGACGCGGGTTCCTGCCAGACGCAGGGCGCAGCCGGCGCCGACGGCCAGAATCCCGCCGCACAGCATGGCGGCGACGATGCCGGTCCACAGCGTCCCGGCCGCGGGCGCGAAGCCGGTCGGCGGCAACGTGATCCCTACCGGCTCGACGGGCGCCTGCGGCGGCACGACGGCGCCGGACACCAACACGGTGACGCCGGCGAACAGGTTGCCGCAGTTCGCGACGACCTGCACTGCGCCGGGCGTGGTCCCCGTGTAGAGGCTTCCGGTGAGCACGCCGTTCGCGTCCGTCGTGGAGCCGCTCTGGCTGACGCTCGCGTCGGAGCCGGGCTGGCTGGCGACGTAAAGCGTGCAGGCCTTGCCGGCGAGGGCGCTGCCCGCGCTGTCGACGACCGTCAGGGTCAGGGCCACGTCAGTGCCCGTTGCCGCCGTCGTGGCCGACGCGCTGAGGGTCGCCGATCCTGCCGGCGGCGGGTAGTTGGCGGCTGCCGACTGCACAGACACCAGCCCTAGCAGCACCGCCACCATACCCAGAGCGGCTAGCTTGAGACTGAACCACTTCATGACGTCCTCCTTGTCTTCTGCTACCGCGGTGAAACCGGCCTCTCGCCTCTCCTCGCGTTGCGGCCCGTTTCACCTCCAGTTACACACGCTCAGCCCGGACGACCAGTCGATGGCTGTATTGCCGGGACACGCCATCGAACCGGCCGGTACAGGTTATGAGCGTCACAACCTCTCTACTGGTCGGCCCGACGATTTCCTCCGTGGGGGCGACGGCGGTCTCATAGACGCGGCTCAGCACCACCGCGTAGCGGTAGACCGAGGCGTCGGCGAGGCGCACCTCCACGAGATCGCCCTTCTGCAAATCGCCCAGCCGCGCGAAGACGGCGGGCCCGTAATCGTGGTAGTCGACGTGGGCGGAGAAGACGGCGTTGCTGCCCTCTCCCGGCCGAGAGGTGAAGGCGTACCAGGCGACGTCCTCCGGTCCGTCGGGCGGTTCCATCACCCCCGCGGCGTCGATTCCCTTCACGGTCACGGGCGCGTCGACGCCAATCTGGGGGATGACGAGACGCGCCGGCACGGAAGCGACGGCCTCGGCGCCGGGCGGGGTCGGGGTGAGGGTGGCGTCTCCGCTCCCCGGAGACGGCAGGGCAGCGGCACTGCGCCTGTCTTCGCCTCCGTCAGTCACAGTCAACGCGAAGAAAACGATGCCTGCGACCGCGAGTGCGGCGACCAGCGTTAGCCGGAGGCGCCGTCCTTTCTTCCGCATCAGCGCCCTCCTGCGACGCCGCTTTCGACGCGGCTGCCTGTCCTTTTCGCGCGCTTGCGCTTCGACTCCTTCTCAGGCGACTCATAGTAGTAGTGGTAGTAGTAGTCGCCCGCTCCCCGCAGTTTGAGCTTGTTCAGCACCGCTCCCAGGAGCTGCGTCTTCGAGCGCAGCAGGGCATCCTTCGCCCTCTGGAGGGCCTCGGCGCGCGTCCGGCTGGAGTCAACGACAAGCACGGCGCCGTCAGCCTTGGCGGCGAGGATGCTGGCGTCGGTGACGGCCAGCATGGGAGGACTGTCGAAGATGATTACGTCCGCCTGGGTCTTGATGTTGTCGAGAAGGGCATCGAACCGCTTTGACGCGAGCAGCTCAGACGGGTTAGGCGGGAGCGGTCCGCTGGTTATCACCGCCAGGTTGTCGTGGCGGGTGACCTGAGCGCAGCCGTTCGGCGAGGGGTGCGGCGAAAGCAACAGGTTGGTCAGGCCCCTGTCGTTGGCGAGGCCGAAGAGACGGTGGATCGAGGGACGGCGCAGATCGGAGTCGATGAGCAGGACGCGCTTCCCCGCCTGCGCCATCACCAGCGCGAGGTTGGCGGCCGTCGTGCTCTTCCCCTCGCCCGGGTTAGCGCTGGTAACGAGGAGGGTCTGGCCGGGGCGGTCGATGGTGCTGAACTGGACGTTCGTGCGCAGGATGCGGTACGCCTCGGCGAGGTGGTGCCGCGACCGACTGCCGGCGACGAGGTTATCGTGCGGGTGCCTCGTCCGGTGGAAGCGGGCAATGCCGCCGAGGCAGACAAGTCCGCCCGATTCCAGGTCTTCCGTCGACTTCACGGTGTCATCGAGGTACTCGAAGAGGAAGGCGATGCCGCCAGCCAGCAGCAGGCCGACGAAAGCGGCAACGGCCGTGTTCAGTATGACGTTCGGGCTAACGGGCGAGGACGGCGGCGTCGCCGCCTCGATGATGCTCACGTCGCCCGGGCGCGAAAGCTCGTTCGCCGTGTTCTGCTCGATGAAGACGGAAGCGGTCGAGTTGGCGAGACGGCTGGCAAGGGCGGGATCGGCATTCTCCACCGAGAGACGCAGGAGTTGGGTATCAGGGACAACGCTCACGGTTATCATCCCCGCCAGCTCCTGCCAGCCAAACGGGACATCGAGCCTGTCGACGACCTCTTCGAGGACGGGCCGTTTTTCGATCAGCTCCTTGTAGGTGCGGGTGAGCCGCTCGCTGGTGAGGATGTCGTTATAGGCGATTGTGCCGGGCACCTGCGTTTGGTTGACGAGGAGGGTAGCGCTGGCGCTGTATACGGGGGTAAGGGTCCTGCTCACGGCGTAGCTCACACCCCCGGCGACGAGAGTGCCGAGGCAGAGGAGCCACCACCACCGGCGTAGAAGCGAGAGATAGCGAGCGAATCCCATGGAGCTTCCTTTCTACCACGGTAGGTGCGTCGCGCCTGCCGAGGCGCCGCTTGAAAGATGGTCGCCTATTCGCAAGAGGCCGCTCAATCAGAGAAACCCTTACGCGGGGAGCGGGAAACCCTGAACTGAAGGGAAAGACAAGCAGGGGGACGGATTCGGGGCGATTCAGCCGGTTGCAGGGCCGCCTTCGCGCAGTCCCCGCTCGAACCGCTCGAGCGCTTCCCGCTGCGAGGCGGACAGGTTGAGCCAGGGCCGGCGCGCCTTCACGGCCGAATAAGCGTCGGAGAAGGGGTGTCCCATGGCGATGAGGACGGCGATTGCCATGCAGGGGCTGCGCCCGAGGCCGCTGAGGCAATGGACGTATACTTTGCGGCCGGACGCTATCTGCTTCAGCGCCCAGCGCGTCGTGGCCTGCAACTGCCGTTGCGTCGGCGCATGGCGGTCCTTGACGGGCACCCGCCTGAGGACGATCCCACGGCGCGCCAGCGCTTCCTCGTCGTCGACCGGAGCGCTGCGCACTTCGATGACGGCGCCCACCCCTTCCCGCTCGAGGACCGGTATCTGCTCGTTGGTGAAGGCGGGGCCGAGCGCCAGCTCCGGCGTTATCCAGACCGTCAAGCGTGCCGGACGAACGAGCGCGTACGCGCGGCGCAGCAGGGAGGGCACAGCGATCATTCCACCTCCTCGCGCTCCGCCAGCAGATCGGCGTCGGCCTCCGTATCCTCGATCACCCGTGCGGGGTTGCCGGCGACCACCGAATTGCTTGGCACGTCGCGGATCACGAGCGAGTTGCCGCCGATGCGCACGTTGTCGCCGATCGTTATGGCGCCGACGACGCGCGAGCCGACGCCGACGAAGACGTTATCGCCCACCGTCGGGCCGACCAGCGCCTCCCAGGGGTGCGCCACTCGCCGTCGGTGCGCCAGCCCCAGCCCTGACCACGGGTTCAAGGTGCAGTTGCGGCCGATCTTGACCTCGCCCGCGACCATAACGTCGCCGTGTGATATGCAGAGCCCCGGCCCGATGGAGACGTTATCGGCGATCTGGACGCGCCAGACGAGCATGTTTATCCAGTCGACGAGACGGGGGAAGAAGGGCACGTGGTGCGCGCGCAGCCAGACCTTGAACCGGTACAGCAATACGGCGGAGAAGGGGAAGAGCCAGAGGGCGGCAAGGAAGCGGCGGATGTCGTTGAGCTGAGAGGCCCCGGGCACCCCCTTTATCTCCTTGACGCCGGTCAGATTGGCATAGACTTTGAAGTCTTCCTTTACGTTCTCAAACATTTGGCGGATCGTTGGCGCTCGCGGCCGCGCTGTTCTTAGCCGGATGCGCTCTTTTCTTCGGCGGCTTCGATGGGAAGGTGCGCGCGGGCACCCCGACGGCCGTGTGGCCCGCGGGGACGTCGCTGAGGACGACGGCGTTGGCGCCGATCTTGGCGTTGTCGCCGATGGTGATGGGCCCAAGCACTTTGGCGCCCGTCCCCACGTACACGTTGTCGCCCATCGTGGGGCCGACGAAGCTGAGCCCGATGTCGCTTCCTGTGGCAAGGCCGATGGTGACGAAGGGGTTGACGGTGCAGTTCCTACCGATGCGCACGATGCCGTCGATGACGATGTCGCCGTGGGAGATGCAGAAGCCGGGGCCTATCTTCACGTCCTTCCCGATTATCACTTTGAACATGAGCCGGTTGAGCGCCTCGGCCAGCCAGGGGAGGAGGGGAACGCCGCGCGCGCTCGCCCATTCACGAAACCGATAAAGGCATACCGAGGGCCAGAGGCCACGGAAGACGATGGCGTCCCAGCGCTCGAGGCGGCGCGAGAACTCGGAGCGGCGCTTGTAGTCGGGCACCCAGACGAAGCTGGTGTAAAGGTAGCGGTCGTAGTCTTCGCGGACTGTCTCAAACATGCTTCAGGCTTTCCACCTCCCGAAGGGAGTCCACACCGAGACAATCATATCCGCCAGGGCGGGTAACCGATAGGCCACTCCGTCAAGCGCCCGCAGCGCCGCCTCGCCGAGGGGCGCCGGCATGCGCTCGACGATCTGCGTCCAGCGGGGCAATAGCCACAGGAGAGAGATACCAAAACAGCGCTCCATTCGCAGCCGGGACCCGCCCAGCCCGGCGATGGAGGCGTGGTTCCCCCGGAAGGTGTGGGTGACGGGCGGCTGCCAGTAGCGGTACTCCGGCGGCGGCAGGGGAAGGCCGAAAGCGCGTCTGACGGCGAAGACAACGCGCCCCAGGCGGCAAGAGAGGCTGTCGTAATTGGTTAGGGCGATTACGGCCCGGCCCTCCGGCTTGAGGATACGCGCGAGCTCGGCGACAAACGCCTGCGGGTCGGCGAAATGGTCGAGCGAGCCCTGGCAAAGGACGCGGTCGAAGGCGTCGTCCTTGAAGGGCAGGCGCTCGGCGATCCCCCGGACCAGCGTCACCCGCGCCCGCGATCGCTCGACGTTCGTCCGCGCGCGGGCCAGCATGGCCGGGGAGGGCTCGAGACCCCACGACTGCCAGCCGCGGCGGGAGAAGATCGCCGCTTCGTAGGCTATGCCGCAGCCTACGTCCAGAACGCGTCCCGGCGGGCCGTCCACCGTGGTGTCGACGACCGCCTGCCGCACCCGGTCGAAGAAGAAGTGGTGGGCGCGGCAGAGGCCCTGGAAGAGCCAGCCCGTGTACAGGCCCTTGTCTTCGTCGAGGTCGTAGTCCAGGTCGACGGCAGGTTCCAGCATAGCGTTTTTACTGTTCAGTCCCCCGTTTCGAGAGGAGGCGGCACCTGTCGGGGCGCCACTACATCAGGGTTCTTCCGCCCACGGCGGGGCCTTGACGGTGGCGAGGAGAACGAAGAACTCTTCAAAACCGATGAGGGGGCCGAGCCAGCGCTCCCAGCGGTACTGGCTGCCGCGGTCCTTGTTCGCGAGTGATTCCACGACGGAAGAGATGAGACCGCCGGTAAGCCGCGGCCGCTGCCCCTGTCGCATCGTCGTGAGATACAGCCGCGAGTGCTCGATCTCGAAGGCCGCGTCCGGGGGCGCAAGCCGGTTCTTCTGCGGGTCGAAGAACTCGAAGGTCTCGATGGTGTACAGCCGCTTCTGGCCCGGGTTACGCGTGCTTGCCCAGGCGGAGGTGGCATGGGAAGCCCAGATATGCAGAAGGGCGCCGGCGCGGCAGACGCGCCAGAGCTCCCTCATCACCTTCATGAGGTCCTGCACGTTCTCCAGCGTGTGGTCGAGGTAGACTTCCTCCACCGTGTCATCCTTGAAGGGCAGGCCGTACTCCAAGTCGGCAAGGACAGTGACGCCGGGGGCAAGGTTCCTGCTGACCTTGAGCGCGCCGCGTCGCCTGCGAATGCCGTTTATGTCCAGAGTGACCATTCGCTTCCGGCCTCCGATCTCTAGGATGATATCGCCTGGCCCAGGAAAGCGGTGATGCGCGAGAGGTATTCGTGGACCACGGGCTGCGAGGGCCCGTCTATCTGCAGACGGCCGTGCTGAAGAAGGATGGCGCGGTCACAAAAGCGCGTTACCGCTCCTAGGTCATGCGAGACGACGACGATAGTGACGCCGTCCCGCCGCAGCTTTTCGATGTGGTCGAAGCACTTCTGCTGGAACTGCGTGTCTCCTACCGCCAGCACCTCGTCGACGAGAAGGACGTCCGCCTTCACGTGCACCGCCACCGCGAAACCGAGACGGATGTACATGCCGGAAGAATAAGTGCGCATGGGCTGGTCGATGAAGTCGTGCAGCTCGGAAAAATCGATTATCTCCGGCAGCCGCTCTTCCGCTTCCTTCCTGCTGAGACCAAGCAGCACGGCGTTCAGGATCGCATTCTCGCGGCCGGTGATCTGGGGGTGAAAGCCGGCGCCGAGCTCGAGGAGGGCGGAGATGCGCCCGTTGACGGTGACCTTACCCTTCGTCGGCGCGGCGAGGTCTGCAATGATCTTGAGCAGGGTGCTCTTGCCGGAGCCGTTAGGCCCGATGACACCCAGGCTCTCGCCTCTGCGCACGCTGAAGGAGATGTCGTCGAGGGCCCAGAAGGGGCGCCGGCCGCGATCGCTGCGTTGAAGAAAAGAAGGCAGGTGCAGCAGCGCCGTTTTTAGCTCAGTCGGACGCTGCGACCGCAGGTAGTAGCGCTTCGACACGTGCTCCAGCGTTATCACGTTCGGGTCGTCATAACGCATCGGCGAAACCCCTCTCCAACCGCCCGAACACGGCGCTGCCGACGGCGCAGGCGAGCGCGGTAAATAACAGACACGGCCAGAGCGCCTCCGGACTGGGGAGCGCGTTGTCGATGAAGAGATCGCGCCAGGCCTCCATAAGCGAGGTAAGCGGGTTCACCAGAAGAAGGTTCTGGTACCTGTCGGGCACGATGTCGAGCGGATAGATGATGGGTGTGACGTAGAACAGCAGGTTGAGGAATACCTCGACCAGGTGCTCCAGGTCTCGGAAGTAGACGTTGATGGACGAGATGAAGAGCACAACGCCCATGAGCAGCACGAGCTCGACGAGCGTGAGAACGGGAATACCGACGATCCACGTCAGGGAGGGCCGGTAACCGGAGGCGACGACGAAGATGGCGAGAACGGGCAGCGTGAGCAGAAAATGGACCATGTTGTTGGCGACGGTCGCGAACGGCAGCACGTAGCGGGGAAAGTGCACTTTCTTGATGAGGTTGCCGTTGTGAGAGATCACGGGCGAAGCGAGCAGCACCGACGTCTGAAACCAGATCCAGGGGAAGAGGGCGGAGAGCAGCACGAGGTGATAGTCGTCTACTCTGATGCGGACGACGCGCTGGAGGGCAAAATACAGAACGGCCCCCAGCAGGAGGGGCTTGAGCAACGACCAGATGAAACCGAGCGCGGTATCCTGGTACCTTAGCTTTAGCTCCCTCGCGGTGATCAGGTACAGCAGCTCCCAGGTTCTGCGGAATCGTCGAAGGGTAATGGCTGCCCCACCTCTTTCGTTGCGGGCTCGGGTACAAGACTAGCAGGCGAACGGCCAGAAATCAACAGACATTTTCATATCGCTAAGACACTTGAATGTTTTGTTGTGAAAGGGTAGGGTGAAACAGGAGAGGAAATGAAGGGCGAAATCGAACCGACGCCGGCCGACGCGACAGACATCGAGAAGGCCCGACCGACTGTGTTTGCGCACGCCAGCGAAGAGGAGTTCGCGAAGATACTCGACTTCTACGGCATAAGCTGGCAGTACGAACCGCGGACATTCCCCCTTCGGACCGAAGAAGACCGCGTGACGGAAGCGTTCACCCCCGATTTCTATCTGCCCGACATCGATACGTATATTGAGCTGACGACGCTCCGGCAGGGGCTGATGACGGATAAGCACCGCAAGGTCCGCCTCATGCGCCAGCTCTACCCGCACACGAAAATAAAGCTGCTGAATAAGCGCGACTACCTGCGGCTCCTGGCGAAGTACGGCTTCGGTCCGCCCTCCTCGAAGAGCATCGAGCGCATCGAGCGGGTGCTCATCAGCGCGCCTCAGCTCAAGCGCCGCGTCAGCGAGCTGGGGGCCCAGATCACGAAGGACTATCGCGGCAAGACGCCGCTGCTCGTGGGCGTCCTCAAGGGGGTTACCTGCTTCATGGCCGACCTCATGCGCCAGATATCGCTTCCCCTTGCCGTCGATTTCATGGCGATATCATCTTACGAGAACGAGAGCGGGACGTCGGTGCGCATACTGAAGGACCTGGACGAGAACGTCGAGGGGCGCGATGTGCTGGTCGTGGAGGACATCATCGACACGGGGATGACGCTGAACTACCTGCTGGGCTATTTAGAGGCGCATCGCCCGGCCAGCCTGAAGGTGTGCACTTTGCTCGACCGCAGGGCGCGGCGGCTGGTGGACATCCCCATAGCGTACGTAGGCTTTGAGATACCGGACGAGTTTGTCATCGGGTACGGCCTCGATTACCACCAGCTCTACCGCAACCTGTCGTTCATCGCCACCCTCAAGCCGCCGCAGCAGCCCTAGGTTGCGGCGCCTCTCGCGTCCGCCGACGGGAGTCGACGCGCCACAAAGCAAAGCCCCGAGTGACCTTGCTTTCCTGGTTTCATCCGCCCCTGAGTTTTCTGCCTCAGGCTTTCGCCCTTGGCTTACCGGCTCAGGTTTGTCCACCGGGATTACTCCGCCACTCGGAGCACTTGTCAACATACCATTCCGGGCAAGGCTTGTCAAGCCCAGCGGGCGAAAAATCGCCACAAATTTCAAAAAAACCGTGGGTTATGTAAGGCTGAGGCTCGCGCTGCTCTCCTGCCAGCGCTTCACGTCGAAAGAGTAGCTCTCCGAGAGCAGTTCGCGGGCCACTTTTCGCAGCGCCGTCTTGGGCAGGGGCGAGTCCGTGAGGGTGCAGTCGACGGTGCGCTTGTAGGGGGCTATCGTCTCTTCCAGCCGATCGATCTCCGACGTCACGATCTCCCGCACCGTCCTCTCGTCCACGGACTGCCCATTGCCGGCCAGCCGCTCGCTGACCGCGGCGTAATTCGGGTAGACGACGCACGATACCTGCGTCTTTCCCCTCACGTTACGGCCGACGACCGCGACGTCCTCGATGAGGGGGCTTGTCTGGAGAAGGCCTTCCACCTCGTCGGGGTGGACCTTTTCGCCGGATTCGAGGACTATGACGTACTTGCTGCGCCCGGTGATGAACACGTTGCCGTCCTTGTCGATCCGGCCCACGTCGCCTGTTCGGAGCCACTCTCCGATCTTGGCGGCGCGCGTCTCCGGCTCCGCCTTCCAGTAGCCCGGGGTCACGTTTGGGCCACGGACGGTGAGCTCGCCTTCGTCGTGCAGGAGGACGTATATTTCCTTTTCCGGCACGTCTATGAGGGTAACGTCGACCGCGGGGAGGGGCTTGCCCACAGATCCGAGCTGTTTCTCATAGTAGTTGGTCAGCCTGAACCTGCTGGGGTAAAAGCGCTGGCCGGTGATAATGGGTGAGGTCTCGGTCAGACCCCATCCCTGGAGCAAGAGGAGGCCGAGCTTGTAGTAAGTCCGCGCCGTGTCGGGGCTGAGGGCAGCGCCGCCGCTGGCCATGAAGCGCAGGCGGCCGCCCAGCCGCGCGTGCAGCTCGCGGAAGACGAGATGGCCGATGTTTATGCCCGTGCGCTCTTTGACCCGCGCCACAAGGTCGAGGCCGCGCTGGAATATCTGCCCGCGGCCCTGCGCCTCCGCCTGGCTCCGTATGGCGCGCAGCATGATGTCGAACAACGCCGGGACGCCGGCGAAAACGGTGGGATGCGTCTCCGAGAGGCGGTCGCGGACGCGCACGAGGTCGTTTTCAATGACCACCGTCGCTCCCACCGCAAGGGGGAGGAGGAATTCGACGGTGAACGGATATGCGTGATGGAGGGGCAGAAGAAGCAGGATCTTGTCCCTCTCGCCGACCGGCATGATCTGCGGGACTCCGCTCACGTTCGAGACGAAGTTGCCGTGGGTGAGCATCACGCCCTTGGCGCCGCCGGTCGTGCCGGAGGTGTAGACGATGGACGCGAGGTCTTCCGGCTTGATGCCGATAGCAGCGAGGGCGGTGTCGCTTTCGGGCGTGGCCTGCTCCGCTACCGCCTCGAAGGGCAGCAGACGCGCGCGGGGACGGCGGTAGAGGAAGCCGACGAGTGATGACCGTGCTTCGACCGCGGCGGCGCCGTCGCCGATGACGAAGACGGTCTCCAGCTCGGACAGCCGCTCGGGGATCTTGGGAAGCACCTTCGCGGAGGTAACGACAAATCGGGCCTCGGCGCGCTTGAGGGCGTCTTCGATCTCGGGCGGCTTCAGTTCGTAGTACACCGGCACGCCGACGCCGCCGGCCATCGACAGCCCGAGGTAGGCGGTCACCCACTCGAAGCCGTTCTCGGCCACCAGGCCCACCCTGTCGCCGGGCCTCATTCCCAGGGCGACGAGTCCGGAGGCAAACGCGCGGGCCCGCCGGTAAAGATCGCCGTACGTGAGTTCCCTGTACTCCCTGCCTACCTTCATCTGGAACGCCGCTTTCCTTTCGTGGCGGCGGACCGCTTCCTCGAACATCGCAGGGATTGTCATTTGCGCCATGTCGTCCCTCTTCGCGGCAATATTGCAGTGATTCTAATATCGACGATATATACGGGCAAACGGGCAAACACATCGGGAAGAGCCGTTCCCGCCGGGAGAAAGCGGCTCCCGCCCCGCAGTCGGCCGGGGGCACTGCTCAGACGACGTCGGGCCGCGGCCACTTGAGGTCGCAGCTCAAGCAGCGCGCCTGGATCAGTTGCTCTCCGTTCCAGTAAGTGGCCGTGAACGTCTTCTTGCAGCGCGGGCACTGCAGGTCGCCGAGGCGGACGCGATACTGTTCCTCGCCTGCCGGCGCCTGTTCGACGGGGTCCCCAATGTTCTCGATTGTCATCCTGCCCTCCAATTTCGATTGTACAACAACGGTCAAACGATTAAAGGGAACGGCCGCTGATGCCGTTATATATGTAGGAAAGACTGCGGGTTTGGTGGCGCGTGTCCACCCAGCCTGCGTTTATGTAGGGCCCATTGACCCGTTATGTTTCGCTGGCAAGGGTTAGACGGCAAAGCTACGATCTCTGCTTCGGATGATGGGCGCATTATCGAGACGCTCGCTGATGTCCTTCCCCGCCGCATGCGTCTCCAGATCGAGGCGCTCTTCGAGCAGTGGGAACGCGATCTGGACAGCAGGGACAACTATTCGGGAGCGCATTCGCAACTGGCGGCCCAGCACGCCCTCGCCCTGGCGCGCCGGCTGCAGCTCTCAACCGACCTGATCGGCGGCCTGTGGGTGGCAGGCCACGTATATGACCTCGGCAAGATCGCCCTGCCGCCGAACCTCTTGACAAAGGAGGGGCCGCTCTCAGACGCGGAGCTTTTCGCGCTGCGTTCCCACGTTTCCATCGGCTACGACCTGCTTCGCGATTGGGACATCCTGCGCTCCTGCCCTCGCTGGCTGCACGACCTGGTGCTGGAAGTCGTGCTGTTCCACCACGAACGATGGGACGGCGGCGGCTATCTCAAGGGGAAGCACGGCGACGAAATCCCGCTGCACGCGCGCATAATGGCGATAGCGGACGCCTTCACAGCAATGATCCTCGATTCCCCCTACCGTCATGCGCGGACCCCCAAGGTGGCGCTGGAAGAGATCGCGGAGAAAGCGGGCGAGCAGTTCGACCCTTATCTCGTGCAGCAGTTTATCCGCGCCGTGCGGCTCGGTCAGCAGTACCCGGGCATCGTGTCCCTCGATGGGAAGAAGTCGACGGCGTAGGGCCTTCCGTCCTCTGCGCTAGCCGTCGTCGCGGTCCTCATGCCAGGCGATGAACTTGGCGATAGCGTTCAGCGCGCGCGGGAAGTCGGGATAGGTCGCGATCCCCGCCTCTGCGGCAAAGCGGAAGAAGAGCCGGAGCGCGGCCATTGTCTTGGGTTCGTCCGGGGCCCGAAGGGCGAGCGCGACTGGAATCTTGCTCCGGCGCGCAGACTCGGCAAACCTGTCCACGTTTCCCCTCACAAACGCTTCGAGGTCGTCCGCACGGTCAATCCCCCAGTCAAGACGAGGAAGGATCAGGACGGCGTGGATGCCCGGCGAGCGGGCGACGATGTTTACGGTCTGGTTGAGGCCGTCTTTGTCTTCGAGAGCGACGGTGTCGAGAGGGTTGCGGATGCTTGTGCCGGCAAGGGGTGTGAACTTGCGGAGCTCCGCTTGCACTTCGCTCGATATTTCGGGAAGCGGCAGGCCCATCTTTTCGGCGCGGTCGGAGATCATGACGCTGGCGCCGCCGCCGACGACGATGACGGCAAGGCCGCGGCCGGCCGGCCTCGGGAAACGCGCGAAGGTGACGGCAAGGTCGGCCAGCTCCTCCAAGCTCTCCGCGCTGATGACGCGCGCCTGCTTGCACAGGGCATCCCACACCTGCGGCGAGCCCGCCATACTGCCCGTGTGCGAATCGGCGGCGCGGCTGCCCGCACTGGTAAGCCCGCCTTTGAGGATGATGACGGGTTTCGCCGCCGAAGCAGCCATGAGAGCGCGGCGGAATCGCGGCCCGTCTTTGACGCCCTCGATGTAGGCGGTGATTATCTTCGTCTCGGGGTCGGCGGCGCAGTACTCAAAGAAGTCGCTCTCATCCAGATCGACGGCATTGCCGTAGCTGACGGCCTTGCTGAAGCGGACGCCCAGGACGGCGGCATGATGGATGAAGTCCTCGCCGTTGAGCCCGCTCTGCGAGATGAAGGCTACGTCGCCCGGCTCCTTCGGGAAGTCCATGCCGAACGTGATCCCTGACGCGGGGCAATAGATGCCCATGCAGTTCGGCCCGACGATCCTGATCCCCGCGGCCCGCGCTTTCTCCAGCACCTTGCGCTCGAGCTCGATGCGCTCCGGGTCGCCGGTCTCGCGGAAGCCGGCGGTGAAGAAGTGGACGCAGCGCACCTTCTTGGCGGCGGCGTCGTCCATGAGGTCGAGGACGCCCGCTGCGGGGATGCTGGAGATGACGTGATCGACGGGGCCGGGGATAGCTGTAAGCGAGGGGTAGCATTTGAGGCCCATGACCTCATCGACGTTCGGGTTGACGGGGTACACGGGACCGTGGAAGCCGGCATTGAGCTGCATGCGGAGGAACATATTGCCGCCACCCCAATCGCGCGGCCTGCTGGACACGCCGACGATAGCGATCGAGCGTGGATGAAACACGAAGTCGAGAGGGTGCTTACCTTCTTCCATTCTCACCATTCGTCAAGGGGCAGGGAGCGGCGCCCCCTGCCCGTATTGCGGCTGCCTTCCGGTTGAGACGCTCACGCTGCGGCGTTTCCCCTTTCACCCGCGGCGGCCGGAGAACGGGTTTGATCGACTACTCGCCCCCTCTAAACTCTCCGTGCGCTGCCACCGTCCGCCGCTCCCGGCTAGCGGCCGAAGATGGCCACCGAGCAGGTGAACGAGCCGGGGCGTCCGCCGAGATTGTGCGTCAGCCCGATATCGGCCTTCTTTAGCTGGCGTTCACCGGCTTTCCCCTGTATTTGTTTATACACTTCGTAGATCATGCGCAGGCCGCTGGCGCCGATAGGATGGCCAAAGCACTTGAGGCCGCCGTCCGGGTTGACCGGCAGGTCGCCTTCGCGCAGCGTGAACGAGCCCGCAGCGACATCCTCCGGCGCCTTGCCGCGGGCGCTGAACCCCAGGTCCTCGTAGATGATCAGCTCGGTGATGGTGAAGCAGTCGTGCACTTCCGCGAGGTCGATCTCCTGCCGCGGGTCTTTGATTCCAGCCTCAGCGTACGCCTGTCTGGCGGCGTTCACGCTCTCGGGGAAGTGGACGAAATCGTAGTCGTCCTGAAGGATACCCTGCATTCCGCTGACGGCCAGCCCGATGCCCTTCACCAGCACGTAGTCTGATCGCATGCTCTTCGCGATCTCCGGCCGGGTGATGATGGCAGCGGCCCCGCCGTCGCTCACGCCGCAGCAGTCGAACAGGCCCAGCGGCCAGGCGATCATCGGCGCCTTGAGGGCGTCTTCGATGGTGATCTCGCGGCGCAGGTGGGCCTTGGGGTTCAGCGCGCCGTTCTGGTGGTTCTTCACCGCTATCTGGGCCAGCGTCTTCTTCCCCTCTTCGTAGGGAATGCCGTAGTGGTGGAAGTAGCGCGTGGCGGCGAGCGCGAACTGCGACGGCGGCGGCACCGGCGGGTCGACGTTGGAGCCGGCGGCAGCGGCGCCCGAGAGGCCGGTGAACCCGGTGTCCTTCAGCTTTTCGACGCCCGCGGCGAGCACGATGTCGTAGATGCCCGCGGCGACCGCGTAGGCGGCGTTGCGGAAGGCGTCGGTGGCGGTGGCGCAGGCGTTCTCTACGCGGGTGATGGGGATGTAGTTCAGCTTCGTCGCCGTCGCCAGGGGTTGTCCGGTGCTGAAGCTTCCCACCGTCCCGAACCAGGCGGCCTGGATGTCTTTCGGCTCGATGCCCGCGTCCTCGTACGCCTCATAGCAGGCCTCGACCAGCAGGTCGATGCCGTCCACGTCCCAGCGCTCGCCGAACCTCGTGCAGCCCATGCCGACGATGGCTACTCTGTCTTTGATCCCTTCCATGATTCTTCCTCCCGCGGCTATGCCCTTACGGGCGTCGACTTCCAGTAGTAGTTGTGGACGCCGCCGACGGTGTGCAGCTTTCGGAAGCTCATCTCGACGGGCAAGCCCACCCGCACCTCTTCGACCTCGCGGTCCGTCATCATGCAGATCATCCGTCCGCCGCCCTCGAAGTTGACGACGGTGACGACGAGGGGGACGTCCGGCGTACCGGCCACGTAGTCCATCGAATAGGTGAATATCTCCGCCTTCTTATCGGAGAGTCTTACCGGCTCGAAGCTGTCCCTGGTCATGCACTTGATGCAGACGCGCTGCGGCGGGTACTGGAGGTAGCCGCAGCTCTTGCAGCGCGAAGCGTGCAGGCGGATGTTCTTGTCGGTCTCGCGCCAGAGGGCGGAAACGGACGGCGTGGGAAGGGGCGGCCGGCGCGCGGCTGCCGTCGTCATCAGTTCGCGCCAGCGCGCGTACTCATCGTACGTCTTGAGGAGGCGCTTCGACTCCACGTGTTTCTTGACGCCGCGCCATCCATTCTTCGAGCCGTCCGCGCCGCGTTTCACCTCGATCGAGAAGACGTCGGCGCCGTCGCCGTAGCCTGCGAGGAGCAGCCTGTCACCGGATTTCGCTTCCTCCAGCGCGGCGACCAGCAGCATGAGGGGGAAGGCGACGCCCGTGTTCCCGACGACGCCGTACATCGGGTCCTGGACCTGCTCCTCCTTGAAGCCCATCTGCCGCGCGAGCTGGGCGTGGCGGCGGGCGTCGTTCGAGTAGTAGACGGCCTTGGAGAAGTCCGCAGGCTTGAGGCCGCTCTTTTCCATGAAGGCGCCGACGGCCTGCGGCAAAACGCGCAAAAGCCCCTCTTCGATGACAAAGCGGTCTTCCCACGAACGGACGAACGTGTCGTCGCGGGCGCGCCAGACGTCGAGCATGCTGTCGGTCACGTGATGGCTAGCGGTGATTTCGGCAAAGACGCCGTCCTTCGAGATGAGCAGGGCAGCGGCGCCGTCGCCGATGGCGGGCTCCATGGGGTCGCGCGGCACGGCGAGCCGAGAGTCGGCGGCAACGACGAGGACGTTCTTCGCCGAGCCCGCGTTCACGCTCTCGAGGGCGATCTTCACCGCCGTGGTGCCGGCTCGCAGCACGTTCGCGATGTCCGCGCTCGATATGTCATTGCGCAGGTCGAGCGCGGTGGCGATGAGGGCGGCGTTCTGCTTCTCCAGATAGGGAGGCGTCGTGGTGGCGAAGAGGATGCTGTCGACCTCCGCCCTATCGATACCGCGGAGGCAGTCGGCCCCGGCGGCGACGGCCATGGTCACGCTGTCTTCGTCGAAGTTGGCGACCGCTTTTTCGCCGGGGGCGCGCCAGCCCGCGGTCTCCTTTCCCAAACGGTACTTGGGAATATATGCTCCCGCAGACCTGATTCCTGCCATGGCAACCTCCTTTGGTCCGCGCTTTCGGTTGGGGACTTCGCGACTTGAACCTATTCCAGGGGCGCGGAATAAGTCAATCACGGGCCAGCATCTCAGACGAAGGAGGGGCCCGGCCGGCCGTCGTCTCACGTCGCGTTGCCGGGGCGCGGGAATCAAAAACACCCCGTCCTACAGCGAACGGCTGACTCTCATGCCGCGTCCTTCAGGGCGCGGTGCATGAGCATCAGAGCCTGTCAACGGATGGGAAACGGGTAGCGGATGGCCTCAAACACCGGTAGGGTCGGGCGTCCCTGCCCGACCAGCCAGCACCATCCGTCAACGGATGCGAAACGGATAAGCGGCTGCGGCAACGGCCGGGGGCTTGCTCTTCGAATCGCGCTTGTGGCGGAGGAGCCGCCATGAAGAAAGCGCTCTGGCCGGCCCTGGTCAAACCTTCGCCGCTTCATTTCTGCAACTAGACCGCCCCGCAAAGCCGTTGGCCCGCCGTATCGCCTGCTCCATGCGTCATTCCATAACGCGATCCCCCACCCGGCAAGGCGAGTTAGCTCCTCCCAAACAGCGCTCGCGCTGAAAGAGCCGCAACCTTGGGTCTTTCGTGCGCTCGTCCAGATACATTCCGTACACCATAATGCCACGTGGGGAGAGGAAGATATGGAGTGCCTATGCAGGTGTACGGAGCTGTTTTACCGGGCGCTGCCGCGGTCGCCAGGTATCTTCCCGCTGCCGCGGCTCATGTTCGAGCGGATACGGCGGGCCTACGAGACGGTCTACAACACGATCCGGCCTCATCAGGCCCTCGGGCAACGAACACCAGCACAATTCTACCAGTCATGGCTCAAGAAACAAGCGGAAAGGGGGTGAGTGTACGGAATGTACCGGACGAGTACACCCGCTTGCGTCCGCCGTCTATTCAAGCGTAGAATGACGTCAACAGGCTCGCAAATTGATCATAACATTGATCCGACGTAAAGCGAGCAATCATACTGCTGTGACAGGAGGTCCAGATGCTCAGAGGCAAGAAGCTATTCGTGGCGCTCGCAGCGTTTGCGCTGGCGCTAACCGTCGCGCATGCCGCCCTCGCCGACGATCCCAAGGGCAGCGACCACGGCACAGTCACCACCGGCAACGGAATCTACGACGCGTCGGTGGAGGACTCCGACGACGGGATGGGCCAGTACACCGCCCGCACGGGCGATAACCACCCCATCACGATCGAGACGGAAGCGCACCAGGACGTCCTCTACGGCGGCGCCAGCGAAAGCCCGGGCACCAGTTGGAGCACGATTCGCTCCTACACGTCCCAAACCGACTACATAAATGACGATTACAGCGGCAAGAATAGCAGCTTCAACGTAGTGGTCCTGGACCCGTATGCAACGGTCGAGCCCATCGGCACGACCGGCACCCGCACGACCTACGTCGTCACTTCGGCCGCGGCACAGCTGGACGACCTGACCATCGTCGAAGACGTGAACATCAACGGCTCAACGCTGAGCGACTCCAGCGTCGAGATCACCACGTCCGTCACCAACGATGGCGATGAAGCCGTAGATATCGGCATCCGCTATCTGTGGGACTGGGATATCGGCGATGATGACGGACCTTCGTTCACCCCCATCGATCCCGACGGAGCGGCCGTTGTCACGGAGCAGACCTACGTTTCGCCGGCCTTCACCGCCTACGCGATTCAGGACAACGATGAGGCGGGCGCTCCTCTGTTCGTCGTGTACGGCACCGTGAACGGCCCCGCTGCAGTCGAGCCGCCGCCGGTAGCGCCGGACACCCTTATGTTCGTCGCCTGGTCGCCTGCCGACGACGAGGCGTTCGACTACGTGACTAGCCCGTCGCTCGATGTGGCGAGCGCGGACGGCGATGAGAACGACAGCGCGGTGCTCTACTACTGGGGGCCGAACGCGCAGGACGCGATCCACCTCGAACCAGGCGAGTCGGTCACCGTCTCGGCCTCGCTATTCGCGGCGGAGCCCGGCGAACCGCCGCCGTTCATCGGGGCAACCCCCACGCCCTTCCGGAGGAACCCGACCGACACACCCACCCCAACGGCAACAGCAGAGCCCACCGATACACCCGTGCCGGCGGACACGCCGACGCCGCCACCGCCGCCGCCACCCGCCCCGACGCCGACGGGCGGCGGAATGCCTGAGATTCAGGCGCCACCCACGGGTCAAGGCTCTGGCACGGGCAATAGCTCGACGCCGTGGCTCGGTCTGGCCGCTGCGGGAGTAAGCGTCGCAGCAGCCGGGGCATTGCTGCGAGCGGTCAAGAGCCGCCGCTAGCGCACGAACCCAGCGAACACAATCGATAGGGGCGATGCCAGCGCGTCGCCCCTACTCTTTTGCATCGGCCGCGGTTGCCGTCAGGTCGTTTCCGGCCGGAGCGCCGCTTCCACCTCTTCCCGGTGCTCGGCGTACCTGGCGGCAAACGCTTCCAGCAGCCCGAAGCAGCCGGAGAGCATCATGTCGCCGTGCGGGACGGCAAAGTGCGGGGCCAGCCGGCTCCCCCGCAGCTTCCCCCTCTGCGGCCCCGTCACCGCAACAAACGGGTCGCCGCCGTCCGGCTGGTCGGCGTAGTACACACCGTGTCCGTTGCCCTCGAACACATCCTCGTGGCGCAGCGTCCCCGCCAGAAGGCGCTCCGCCATCGACTCCACGTCTTCGCGGCTGAGCAGGCCCGTATGGTGCTCGAAGAGGCTGAAGATGTGCGTGCCGCGCAGGTGGAACGCGAGGGCGTGGGAATTGCCCAGGTTGAGCACGAGCTGCTCTTCCGCCTGCGCGACAAGCGGGTCCTGGAGGGCGCCCAGCGCCGCCGCTGGCGCGGTATCGAGAAAGACCAGCGGCACGTCCGCGTCGACGCTGGCGAGGAGGGCGCGGGCGCGGGTCAAGTACTCCGGAACCTCCTCCGGCTTGAAAGCGAACGCCAGCAGGTCGTTGTTGGCCTCAACGACGCGGCGCATGTGCTCGAAGCGGAACAGACGGTCGGAGTAGCCGGGTGGCGCGGCGCCGTGATCGAGGCAGGCGAGGGCCGCGCCGTCGATGCCGGTGTCCACGCCCAGGCGCGCGAGCGCCTCCCGCAGCCCTTCGAGGTCGAGGTCGCGCATCCCGATCTGCGCCGCCCACCACAGCCGGTTGACCTCGTCCTCGCCGACCACCTGTACGCCCATACGCTCCACCTCTTCCAGGTCGTCGTCGAAAGTGTGGGCGGCGTCGGGTGTCGCGAAGGCGGCGAGGCCCGCCTGAAGGTGCCGTTCCAGCTCCCAGCGCGAGGGGCCCCCGCCCATGGTCACGCCGGTGAAGAGGATGGGCTGTTTCTGGTGCGTCGCCCGGCGTATCTGTTCCGCCACCCGTAGCGTCGGGCTGGGCACGACCAGCTTGACGCTATTTTCGACGGGGTCCGAGGTGTCGAACAGAAGAATGTCCTGTGTCCCGGTGCCTGTGTCGACGGCGAGAATCTTCATCGAAACGAACCCGTTTCATTTTAGCATTTGAGCGGCTGCCGATATTGACTTTCTTCTCCAAACGGATATGATCCGGTTCACTCAGCAGGTCATCGCGTTGGGCTGCGATTCAGCGCTCCAGGAGGGAATGCGATGGGAATCTACGTCATGCTCACGACTCTGACCGATGAGGGCCGCAAGACGGTCAAGAACAAGCCGGAGCGGATCAAGGAGGTGAACAGCGAGGTCGAGGCGATGGGGGCGAGGGTGCTGGCGCAATACGCCACCCTGGGGCCGTACGACTTCGTCAACGTGATCGACGCGGCGGACAACGAGATGGTGGCGCGCATCTCTGTTGAGCTGGGGGCGCGCGGCACGCTTCAGCTCATGACGATGCCCGCCATCCCCGTCGACAGCTTCATCGAGCGGATCAAGCGCTAGCGTCGAGACCCTGCGGGCGGCACCCGCGGTCGCGCTTTCAAAGCCACCGGGGCCTTGTTGCGCCCTCCGCCCTGCCTTGCCCCTTGACTGCCACGCGTGCCCCGGTATCATAGCGTCAACCAGGAGGGTCTCTGGCAGGGAAAGGAGAAGGCGTTGGCTATCTACGTGGTGCTCAGTAATCTGACCGATCAGGGTCGAAAGACGATAAAGAGCCGGCCGGAGCGGATCCGCGAAGTCAACAAAGAGATCGAGGCGATGGGCGGCAAGGTGCTGGCCCAGTACGCCGTTTTGGGCCCCTACGACTTCATCAACATCCTGGAGGCGGCGAACAACGAGGTGATGGTCCGGATCGCCGTCGAGCTGGGGTCGCGGGCGACGGTGCAGCTCATGACGCTGCCCGCGATCAAGATCGACGAGTTCGTTTCCCGCGTCGCGCCGTAGCCTGGGCGTGGTAAGAAGCCGCGCCTATCAGCCAACGGCGGTATTCCTTCGCTAAGCCTTTGCTATGACTTGCAGGCCGCCCAGGTAGGGGCGCAGCGCCTCCGGCACGACGATTGAGCCGTCACGCTGCTGGTGCGTCTCCATCACCGCCGCCAGCGTCCGCGGCAAGCCCAGCCCCGATCCATTCAGCGTATGCACGAACTCGGGGCGCGCCCCTTTCTCGCGGCGGAAGCGGATGTTCGCGCGTCGGGCCTGGTAATCGGTGCAGTTGGAGCAGGTGCTCACCTCGAGCCACTCGCCGGAGCCGGGCGCCCACACGTCCACGTCGTAGGCCTCAGCGGCGCTGAAGCCCAGGTCGCCCGTGCAGAGCTGCTTCACCCGGAAGCGCAGACCCAGTCCGCGGCAGACGGCTTCGGCGTCGCGCACCATCGCCTGCAACTCCTCGTCCGATAGCTCGGGCTGACAGAACTTGTACATCTCCACCTTGTCGAACTGGTGGCCGCGCTTGATCCCGCGCACATCCCGGCCGGCGCTCATCTTCTCGCGGCGGAAGCAGGGCGTGTAGGCGACGTAGCGCAGCGGCAGCACACCCGGCTCCATGATCTCGTCGCGGTGGAGGCTGGTCAGCGGCACCTCGGCCGTAGGAACGAGCCAGACGTCGTCCTCCACGTCGTGGTACAGGTTGTCGCGGAACTTGGGGAGCTGGCCGGAGGCCCACATCGTCTCCTCCCGCACGATGAATGGCGGATAGACCTCCCTGTAGCCCTGCTCGCGGTGCAGGTCGAGCATCCAGGCGATGAGGGCGCGCTCGAGCCGCGCTCCCGCGTCTATCAGCACGTAGAAGCGCGAGCCCGACATCCTGGCGCCGCGCTCGAAATCGATGATGCCCAGGCGCTCGCCCAACTCCCAGTGGGGCCGCGGCTCGAAGTCGAACGGCGGCGGCTCGCCCTCGGTGCGGACGATGACGTTCTGCTCCTCGCCTTCGCCGACGGGCGTATTAGCGCTGGGGATGTTCGGTAGCTCCTGCAACAGGCCGTTGAGCCGCTCCTCGATCTCTTTCACGTGTGGCTCGCGGGCGCTAATCTCCTCCGATACCCGGCGCATTTCCTCGATCAGCTTGCTGCGTTCCGCCTCGTCGCGCGCGGCGCCGACGCGCCTGCCGCCGGCGTTGCGCTCCGCCTTCAGCGCCTCGATCTCGACCAGCAGCTCGCGCCGCTTTCTGTCGACGTCGAGTATCTGGTCGAGGCCGTCTTGCATGCCGCGGTCGATGAGCGCCTTGCGCACCGTCTCCGGGTTCTCACGGATGAACTGCAGACTCAGCATGGCTCCCTCGCCTTCAGCAAGCGTCGAACCGTCGCAATCGCCCGCAGCGCCAGGAGCCGGACGTCATCGGGGACGCGCGCGGCGGCGCCTCCACCCGCAGCGAGCGGCTCGTTCCGCTCCAGCCGGCCCTCGTCGACCCATGTCAGGGCGCTTTCGTCGCGCCGGAGCGCAGGCGGCCGTCCCCGCACGGAGCAGAAGTAGATGAGGTCGACGTGCTGGTGCGGCGGCCCGGCCTCGAAGCTCCTCTCCAGGAGGACCGTATGGGGCGCCGGCAACTGTTCAGGGTAGTCCAGACCGAGGGGTTCCTCCTCCGCCACGATCTCAGCCTGTAGCCCCGTCTCCTCGCGTATCTCGCGCAGCACCGCCCCGGCCGGGTCCTCGTTCTCCTCAACGTGGCCGCCGGGCGGCACCCACATCTGGAGGAGCGGGTGCCAGAGGAAGAGGGTGGCGTCTTCGTGGACGACGAAGCCGGTGACGGTGAAGTGTTTCTTCATCAGAAGCCGATTCTAGCAGCCGCGTGTTGCCACGTCGATAGAGAGTGGTCTCCCTGCCAAGGCACCGACGCTGCCCCGCGCCTCGCTGCCGCTTCCGCCAACATTTGCGCCGATCTTCCCACCTGCCTGCCGGTAGGGAGGCCCACCCGCCCGCGAGGCGTCTTGAACAATCAGGGGGACACCCCTACCCTGCCGGCAGGCGGGCCCTGAAACCCCCGGCAGAGGGACACCCTCTGCACTCCCGAAACCCGGAGAAGAGCAGGGCCGTCAGCCAAGAAGAGAAAGCGGGAACGCTTCGAGCGATTCGAGGACGAGGTCTGCTTCGGGCAGCGGCGGAAACGCCGTGGAAGCGCCCCGCATCTGCACTGCGAACATCCCCGCCGCCTTCGCTGCCGCGATCCCCGTCGGCGTGTCCTCCAGCGCGACGCAACGCCCCGGCTCTCTGCCCAGCTTCTCCGCCGCGTACAGGTAGATGTCGGGCGCGGGCTTGCCGTGCTCTACCATCGTCCGCGAGACGATGACGTCGAACGAACCGTCGAGCCCCGTCGCCTCGAGCAGCGAGGCGATCCAGTTCGGCCACGCGGAAGAGGCGAGCGCGTACGGCACCTTGCGCGACCGCAGCTCCTGTAAGAGCCACCGCGCTCCTGGCAGCGGCTCGCGCGGCCGTCGCAGCAACTCCTCCATCGCCTTATCGTAGCTCGCGACGCACTCCTCGTACTTCTCCGGCGGCAGGCGGAACTTCTCGATTACGGCGCCCCACGTCACCTCGACCGTCGTGCCCATGATCGCCGTGTTCTCGCCCTCGCTCAGCCGCACGCCGAATCGCGCCAGCACCCGGTTTATCCCTTCCAGGTACGCCGGCTCGCTGTCGGCGAGGACGCCGTCCATATCGAAGATCACGGCGTGGAAGCGGCCCAACGTTAGTCCTTCGTGCGAAGCTGCGGGAAGAGGATGACCTCGCGGATGGAGCGCTGGCCCGTGAGGAGCATGACCAGCCGGTCGATGCCGATGCCGAGGCCGCCCGTGGGGGGCATGCCGTGCTCGAGGGCGAGCAGGAAGTCCTCGTCAAGCATCTCGACCTCTTCCTCACCGGCGGCGCGACGGCGCGACTGCTCGAGGAAGCGCTCTCTCTGATCGAGCGGGTCGTTAAGCTCCGTGTAGGCGTTGCCCAACTCGAGGCCGCCCGCGAACGGCTCGAAGCGCTCCACGAGGTCGGGGTTCTCGGCCTTGCGCTTGGCCAGCGGCGAAAGCGGCGCAGGGTAGTCCATGAGGAACGTGGGCTCGATGAGTCTGGGCTCCACCCGCTCCGACAGCAACTCATCGATGAGCTTCGCCCAGCCGGCCTCTTCCGGCACCTCGATTCCCATGCCATGGACGACGGCGCGCAGACCGGCCTCATCGCGGCGGTACTGTTCGAGTTCAAGCCCCACGTACTCGCGCAGCGCCTCATGCACGGTGAGGCGTCGCCAGGGCGGCGCGAGGTCGATTTCGCTTTCGCCGACAGTAAGGCGGGTCGTGCCGAGCACTTCCTGCGCCACGTAGGCCACGAGTTCCTCGACCATTGCCGCTACGTCGTTGTAGTCGGCGTAGGCCTCGTAGCTCTCCATCATCGTGAACTCAGGGTTGTGCTTCGTCGAAATCCCCTCGTTGCGAAAGATGCGGCCGATCTCATACACCTTGTCGAACCCGCCTATGATCAGCCGCTTGAGATAGAGCTCGGTAGCGATGCGCAGGTACAGGTCGCGGTCGAGCGCGCGGTGGTGAGTGACGAAGGGCCGCGCTGCCGCGCCGCCCGCCTCCGGCAGAAGAACGGGCGTCTCGACCTCAAGGAAGCCGCGGTCGTTCATGTACTGCCGGATAGCAGCGATTATCTGCACGCGTGTGCGGAAGAGATCGCGCACCTCCTCATTGGCGACAAGGTCGAGGTAGCGCTGCCGGTACCTGGTCTCGGTGTCCACCAGGCCGTGCCACTTCTCGGGAAGCGGGCGCAGCGACTTCGCGAGCACCACGTATCCCGCCGCCTCGACCGTCACTTCGCCGGCGCGCGTGCGGAACAGGCGGCCGTGCGCCCCGAGAAAATCGCCCAGGTCGATGTCTTCGAGCATGGCGTACGCCTGAGCGCCGAGCGCGTCGCTCTTAAGATAGACCTGGATGCGGCCGCTGCCATCGCGGAGGTCGGCAAACGTCGCCTTCCCCATGTCGCGCATGGCCGTGAGGCGGCCCGCGACCGTGACCTCCGGCGCCTGTTCCACGGGCTTCGCTTTCTCCCATTCGAGAAACGCCTCGACTGCCTGCCGGGCGGTGTGAGTCCGCCTGAACCGTGGGGGATAAGGATCAACTCCCCGAGTGCGCAGTCGCTCCAGTTTTTCCCGCCGGAGCTGATAGCTTTCTTCTCTTCCCGCCATTGAATAGTCCTGGATAATCGATGGCGGGCGTCCGCCGTCCGGCCTCGCCCGCCCCGCTCGCTTACTTCAACGTTGCTGTCAGGATACGTCCGTGATCGTGAGCCTGAGCGTTCCCGCCGGCGCCTCGATGAGTACGGCGTCGCCGACGCCCTTGCCGATCAGCCCCTGACCGACAGGCGATTCGTTGCTGATGCGGCCCTCCCGGGGCTGCGCCTCGGCGCTACCTACGATGGTGTAAGTCTCCTTCGTGCCCTTGGGGGTAAGGACCGTGACCCTGGAGCCGAGCTGCACCTTCTTCGAGCGGTGCGCCTCCTCCTGGTTGATTATCTCAGCGTTGGCGATTATCTTCTCGAGAGTGAGGATGCGGCCCTCTACGAACGCCTGTTCGTTCTTCGCGTCCTCGTATTCGGCGTTGTTCTGCGTACTCGCCAGCTCCTTGGCCTGATGGATACGCGTGGCTACTTCCTGGCGGCGCACCGTCCGCAGGTATTCAAGCTCTTTCTCCAGCTTGGCCAAGCCCTCTTTGGTGAGGGGAACCGGCTTCTCCGGCATCTCGCTGCTCCTGAAACGTTACTGAAAAAAGAGACTGAGCGCGCCGAGCCCTCAGTCGCTTGTATATACGGTGGCCTTATTATAAAGAGCGGGCCGTCCGTTGTAAAGTGGTCTCCCCTATCATGTCAAGTAATCGGCAGTCAGCGCGCCTCTCTGAAGCGGCGGTTCGACACTGAGGAGGGGCGGCTTCCGGCAGCGAAAACCGTCGTGCTAAAATGACTGAACGCAGCCGACCGTCGTATTGGTCCCCTCTGTGATCGGTGGAGGAGATGGCGGGAAGACCACTCAGTCTGTTTCCACTCGTTGCGTTGCTGTTCCTCGCGGCCGCGCTGGGAGGCGCAGCAGGCGGAGTCACCGTCCACTTTCTCGACGACGATGACTCGGGCCGTCCTTCGATCGTCTCTGAGCCCACGGACGGGCCGCAGCCGACCAGCGCCGTCGACTCGCCGGACGCCGATGTGGCAGGTGAGGCGGCGCGCTCGGTAGTCACGGTCGTCAACGAGCTGCTGCCCGCCAGGAACACGTTCGGCGATGCGCTGGAATCGGTAGCGGTGGGCTCCGGCGTGATCGTCGACAGTGACGGGTTTATCGTCACCAACGAGCACGTCGTCCGCAACGCCGCCCGTCTCACCGTGGTCATGCCCGGCGGCGAGGAACACGAGGCAACCCTCGTCGCGGCGGACGACCCCTTCACCGATCTGGCCGTCATCAAGATCGACGCGTCCGGGCTGCCCGCCCTTCGCTGGGGCGATTCCGATGCGCTGCGGCCGGGTGAGAAAGTGATCGCCATCGGCACCGCCCTCCACGAGTTCGAGGGGTCGGTAACCGTGGGCGTCGTCAGCGGCCTGCACCGCCGCTGGGCCCGCGAGGGCGTGGTTATGGAAGACCTGGTGCAGACGGACGCCGCCATCAATCACGGCAACAGCGGTGGCGCGCTGATAAACTCGCGGGGCGAGCTTGTCGGCATAAACAGCACGATAATCCGCAGCACCGACGGCGGCGACATCGTCGAGGGGATCGGCTTCGCGATTTCCAGTAAGGTGGCGGCGCCGATTGTCGACGCCATCATCGCCGACGGGCGCTATCCGAGAGCGTACCTGGGCATCGCGCACCAGGACGTCGATCCATCGCTTGTCCCGCTGGGCCTTTTCTCCGACCGGGGCGCCCTCGTCCTGCGCGTCTCCCCCGATACTCCCGCCGACGAGGCCGGCCTGCTCGAGGGTGATATAATCCTGCGGATGGGCGACATGGACCTCACGCCTGACATGCCCTTCATCAACGCCCTTGGCAGGCTCCCACCCGACGCCGAAGTCGACTTTCTCGTGAACCGCGAGGGCGAAGAAATGACCCTGCGCGTGAAGCTGGTGCCGAGAGACCGATGACGGACGAGGAACCCGGCCCGTTCGACAAGATACTGCGCCAGGAGCCGGAGCGGCGCGACCGGCGCGCCCCCTTCGTCATCGGCGCGATGATCGTCCTCGGACTCTTCCTGCTGGTGCTCGTACTGCCGCCCGTCTCCATACTCAGCGGAGGCGGAGGCGACGGCGACGGGGGCGCTGGAGAGGAGGTGAAGATCGAGGCGAAGGCGCGCAAGAACATGCCGTCTCTGCCCGAAGGGCTGGAGGCGGTGACCCCTCTTTACGACATTTCCGTCTCGGGCGAGATTGAAGGGCCCACCCAGATCACCCTCAGCCTCCCATCGCCCCTCGGGAACGCGCGCGGCCTTTCCTTCTACACGTTCGAGGACGGCGAATGGCGGCGCATCGCATCCGTCCGGCTTGCCTTGGAAGGCGCCGCCGCCCAGGCGGACCTGGCCGAAATCCCCGGCAACCTCGCTGTCCTGAAGAGCACCGGCGCCCCCAACGAGCTTTCAGGATGGCTGCCCGCCGGCTCGCAATTGAACGCGGAGGCGGCGCCGCTCCTCTCCGTGCTCAACCCGGTGGCCTTTGCCCCCGCCTTCGACGGCTCGCTCATAGGTGAGGCGCCGGCGCCCCCCGAAGGAGAGCCTGCCTACGAGGTCCAGCCATCGGTGCGCGCCTCCACGCCGGAGGAGACGGAGGCCGTGAACGCGATCATGGGCTCCCCTGACCTGCGCGACGCCCACATCGACGCCATCCTCGAAATGGCGGAGTCCGGCCCCTACGGGGGCGTGGATATCGACTACGGCGCGCTGGACCCGCTGCGACGGGACGAGTTCACGGAATTCGTCGCCGCCCTCGCCGAGCAGTTGCACCGACGCGACCTCGCGCTGACGCTCACGGCGCCGCTCCCCATCCTTCAGGGAAGCGAGTGGGACACCGGCGCCTACGACTGGCAGCAGCTCGCGGCCGCCGCCGACACCGTTAAGATACGGCCCGACCCGGACCCGTCCCGCTACTATAGGAAGATGGAGCAGGCGCTCGACTTTCTGATCAAGGACCAGAAAATACCACCGGCGAAGCTGTCCCTCGTTCTCAGCCCCTGGGCGCACGAGAAAGGGGGCGAGGGGATACGCAACCTCAGCCTGCTGGAAGCGCTTTCGATCGCGGGCAGCATGAAGCTGGACCGCGACGACGGGCCCGTCGCCCCCGGCGGGCGCGTACGGGTGCTGGGCGAGAACATCTGTCAGGAGGATGGCGCTTCCGGCATCCACTGGGACGAGGAAGCGGCCGCCGTTTCTTTCACCTATCCCGGCCTCGGCGGCGCGCGGACCGTCTGGATCGAGAACTCCTTCAGCTTCGCCTTCAGGCTGAACCTCGTCTCCCGTTTTCACCTCGCCGGCGTCGCTCTGGAGGATGTTTCGACCGGCCCCGGCCTCGGCGACATCTGGCCGCTGCTCGACGAGTTCATGAGCACGGGGAAGGCGTCGCTCGCAAAGCCCAACGGGACGATGCTTGCCCCGCAATGGGAGGCGGAAGCGGGCGAAATCCAGGACGCCGGCGACGGATCGATTACGTGGAAGGCCCCTGACGAGCCGGGCACCTACCGGGTCGCCCTCATCGTGAGTGACGGCCTCGCCCGCCTCGGGCAGCGCCTCAGCATCGATGTCGGAGAATAGCGTCCCGCAGCGCGGCAGGGAATGCGCGTAATCGCCGGAACAGCCAGAGGACGCCCGCTCAAGGGGCCGCGCGGCCGCGATCTCAGGCCGACATCCGACCTGATCCGGGGAGCGATCTTCGATATGCTGGCGGCCATGGGCGCCGACCTTTCGCGCGTCCTCGACCTCTATGCCGGCACGGGCGCGCTGGGGATCGAGGCGCTGAGCAGGGGCGGAGGCCGGTGCGACTTCGTGGAGAAGGACGAGCGCGCCTGCCGCCTCATCCGCCAGAACCTGGAAACGACCGGCCTTTCCGAAAACGCCGCCGTTCATTGCTGGCCGGTGGAAAAGGTCTTGACGAGATTGCAGGGTCGGTATAGCCTCATTCTGGCGGACCCGCCTTACGGGGACGAAAAGGCGGAGGACGTCCTCCAGAGAATCGGCGATTCACCGCTTGTGGAGCCGGAGGCCGTAATAGTGATGGAACATTCGCGCCGGCGCCCTCCGCCCCCGGCTCTGGGCCGGCGCCCCCTCGTGACCAGCCGGCGGCACGGCGACACCGTCATTTCTTTCTATCGCGCAGGAGGTAGCCCTTGACCATCGCAATGTACCCCGGACGCTTTGATCCCGTCACCAACGGTCATCTCAATATCGTCAGGAGGGCTGCCTCGCTCTTCGACCGCGTCGTCGTCGCCGTCTACGATCTGGAGGAAGTGTTGTTCTCCACCGAAGAACGGCTGGCGCTCTTTCGCGAGGCGGTGAAGGACAACCCGGCCGTCACCGTCGAGCCGTTCCGCGGGCTAGTGGTGAACTTCGCGCGCAGCCAGGGAGCGACCGTGCTCGTGCGGGGGATCCGCGCCGTCACCGGCTTCGAGACGGAGTTCGACATGGCGCTGATGAACAAGATCATGGCGCCGGAGATCGAGTCCGTCTATCTCATGGCCAGCCTCGAGCACCTGTTCATCAGCGGCGCCCGCATCCGGGAGGTCGCCAGCCTGGGCTACGACGTGGCCGACCTCGTGCCGCCGCACGTCGCTGAGGCCCTGCGGAGGAAGTTCGGGCGGGAGTAAAGAAGGAGGCGCGAAATCGACATCCTGCACCTGATAGACCGGCTGGAAGAGCTGGTAGGCGAAGGGACGAGACTGCCCATCGGCGGCCGCGTGGCCGTCGACAGGCGCCGCCTGCTGGACCTCATCGACCAGATGCGCGTCGCCGCGCCCGGTGAGCTGCGGGAGGCGCAGGAGGTGCTTTCGCGGAAGGAGGAGGTGCTGTCGGAGGCGCGCGAGGAGGCACAGCTCATGATCGCCCGCGCCCAGGAGGAGGTGGAGGAACGTCTGAGCGAGAGCGAGATCGTGAAGGCAGCGCACGCCCGCGGCGAAGAGATCGCGCGCAAGGCGGAGGAGCAGGCGGAGGCGCTGCTCAAGGAGACGGAGGAGCGGATGAGAGCGCGGCTGAGCCAGGCGGAATCGGTGGCGGCGCAGCAGATGGACGAGGCGGACCGCTACGCGATGGAGATGCTGAAGAAGCTGGAGTCGCAGTTATCGGCGTTCCTGGCGAGCGTGCGCGCGGGCATCGAAAGCATGGAGAACAAGGCCCAGATCAGGTAGTCTGGGGGACGCCCTGCCTGCCGGCGGGCAGCCCAGACCCCCGTCGGAGGGGGTTACCCTCTCTGGACTTCCCCAGAATTGCCCCCTTACCGTGAGAGGAAGGAGGTGATGGCCGCCTTCACCTCCGCGGCGTGCTCCTCCTCCAGCAACGCCGTCCCGTGCGCCGACCCTCCGAACACGCGCTGCTCCTTGGGCTCCGGCGCCAGCTCAAACAATGTCTCCAGGCTGGTTGTCGCCGATGCGTCCCCCTCGGCGGCGATGAACAGCTTCGGCTCCCCCACCTCCGCTATCACCTCTTCCGCGTTCAACCCCTCGAACTGCGCCGGCGCCGATATCGCCACCACGCCCGCCACTTCTTCGCGCGCGGCGACCATCAGCGAGGCCGTCCCGCCCATGCTCGCGCCGACGAGATACACCGTGTCGTGGCCGCGCTCGCGCATCGCCCGCAGCGCTGCCTCGACGTCCAGGTCCACCAGCGAGAGCTCTTGCTCGCCGTCCGACTCGCCGTACCCGCGGAAGTCGAACGTCAGGGCAGCGTAGCCGGCATCCGCCAGCTCCTCGGCGAACGGGTACCACGATGTCTGGTCGCTGGGGCGCATGTGGCAGAGGATGACGGCCACATCGCCGTCGCCGAAGAGGTGGCCGCGGATGGTGATGCCGTCCTCGGTGTGGAAGCTAACTTTCTCCGATGTGAGCGGCGCCGGCGTCGGCGTCGCCTCTTCGTCGTCCCCACACGAGAGGAAGACGGCGGCCGCAATGGCGATTAGCGGCAGGAGTGCTTTCGTCCGCGCGCGCACGTTTCCACGTCCCTGACGGCCCTCATCTCACGACGATGTTCACGAGCCGCTGCGGTACGTAGATTACCCGCTGTATGGACTTTTCTTCAAGATGTGGCTTCACCTTCGCGCTCGCTAGCGCCCGCTCCGTCGCCTCCGCCTCGCCGATATCGGCCGGCACCAGGATTCGGTCGCGCAGCTTCCCGTTTACCTGCACCACGAGCGTAATTTGCTCTTCGGCGGCGAGACCCGCATCCCACTCCGGCCAGCGCTGGTTGTGGATGCTGTACGGACGCCCTGTGCGCTCCCACAGCTCTTCCGCCAGGTGCGGCGCCGACGGCGCGAGCAACAGGAGCAGCGTTTCCATTGCTTCGTTCCAGGCGGCTTCGGGCACGGGGCCGGCATCGCGGATGCGCGTCAGGTAGTTGGTGTACTCCATGAGCGCTGCGACCATCGTGTTGAAGCGGAAGCGCTCCACGTCCTCGGTGACGCGACGGATTGTCTTGTGGGTCATGCGCCGCAGCTCGCGGACGGCGGTCGGGTCGGCTTCCGCCACCGTTTTCGCGGGCGTCAGCACCAGGTTCCACACGCGATTGAGCCAGCGCGAGACGCCCGCGAGCCCGGAGTCGTCCCATTCGCCGCCCTGCTCCCACGGCCCGATGAACATGAGGTAGACGCGCACGGCGTCGGCGCCCTGGCGGGCCACGTACTCGTCGGGGGCGACGACGTTGCCGCGCGATTTGCTCATCTTCGCCTTGCCGGAGACGATGATCCCCTGGTTGAACAGCCGCAGGAAGGGCTCGGCGAACTCGACGAGGCCCATGTCGCGCGCCGCGCGGGCGAAGAAGCGAGAGTAGAGCAGGTGCATGACGGCGTGCTCGGCGCCTCCCGTGTACTGGTCGACGGGGAGCCACTTTCGGGCCAGCTCCCGCGACATCGGCCGCTCGGGGTTGTGGGGGTCGACGTAGCGGTACATGTACCAGCTCGAGCAAACGAAGGTGTCCATCGTGTCGGTCTCGCGCCTTGCCGCGCCGCCGCACTGCGGACAGCTAGTGTTGACGAACCCCTCGTGCCTGGCCAGCGGCGACTCCCCCGTCGGCCGGAACTCGGCGTCGGAGGGCAGAAGCACCGGCAGGTCCTTCTCGGGCACCGGCACCGTGCCGCACTTTTCGCAGTAGACGATGGGGATGGGCGCGCCCCAGTAGCGCTGCCGCGACAGCAGCCAGTCGCGCAGGCGGTAGCTGACCGTCGGGCCGCCCCAGCCGCGTTCCTCGAGGTAGCGGGTGACCGCAGCCTTTCCCTCTTCGTTGGGCGTGCCGTCGAAGGGGCCGGAGTTCACCATTACCCCCGGCTCGAGATAGGCCTCGCTCAGGGGACTGCCGTCGTAGTTGGGCGGGGCGATGACGACGCGCACGGGGATGCCGTACTTCCGCGCGAACTCGAAGTCGCGCTCGTCGTGGGCGGGCACGCCCATCACGATGCCCGTCCCGTAAGTGAGCAGCACGTAATCGGCGACGAGTATGGGGACGCGCTCGCCGTTGAGCAGGTTGATGCAGTGCGAGCCCGTGAAGACGCCCGTCTTCTCCCGCTCCGTCGACAGCCGCTCGATCTCCGTGATGCGGCGGCTGTTTTCCACGTACGCCTCCACTTCCGCCCGCCGCTCCGGTGTCGTCAGCTTCTCGACAAGCGGGTGCTCGGGCGCGATGACCATGAAGGTCACGCCGTACACGGTGTCGGGGCGGGTGGTGAAGACGCGTATCTCCTTTTCCTCCGCTCCCGGCGCGTCGAGGCCGAACGCGATCACCGTCCCTTCGCTGCGCCCGATCCAGTTGCGCTGCATCGTCACGATGCGCTCCGGCCACTCGATACCGCCAAAGTCGAGCAGTTCGTCGGCGTAGCGGGTGATGCGGAAGAACCACTGCTCGAGCAGCCGCCGCACGACGGGCGTGTGGCAGCGTTCGCAGGTGCCGTCGGGGAGCACCTGCTCGTTCGCGAGGACGGTCTGGCAGGACGGGCACCAGTTGGCAGGCGCCAGCCCCTTGTAGGCGAGGCCGTTCTTATAGAACTGGAGGAACCACCATTGCGTCCACTTGTAGTAGTCGGGGTCGGACGTTATGACCTCGCGCTCCCAGTCGAACATCGCCCCCATCGAGCGGAGCTGCTTGCGCATGTGCTCGACGTTGTTCATCGTCCACTCGTAGGGGTGTATCTGGTACTTGATGGCGGCGTTCTCCGCGGGCAGGCCGAAGGAGTCGAAGCCCATGGGGAAGAGGACGTTGTAGCCGCGCATGCGCTTGTAGCGCGCCTGGACGTCGGAGGGGGCCATGGCGTACCAGTGGCCGATGTGGAGGTCGCCGGAGGTGTAGGGGAACATCGTAAGGGCGTACCACTTGGGGCGCGGGTCATCGTCCGGCGTCCGGTAGAGCCCATCGGCGTCCCAGCGTCGCTGCCACTTCTTCTCGATCTCCGGCGGGTTATGCCTGTCGCTCATCTTCTCTCTCTTCTCTATGTCCGGTCTCACCGCCACCGCCGCCGGTCTGTCGCTTGATAAGCTCGTCGGCCCTGCGGACGAAAGGACGCGCCGCCAGGATGAGCAGTATCAGGACCGCTCCCAGCAGCCCTGTTAGGTACAGCTCGTGGCCGATGGCCATGCCGACGGCGGCCGTCGCCCAGATGGTTGCGGCGGTGGTTATGCCCTCGACGGTGAAGCCTTCACGGACGATTGCGCCCGCGCCCAAAAAGCCGATGCCGGTGACGATGCTTGCGGCGATGCGGTCGTCGCCTCCGCTGAGCCGCGATATGTCGCTGAAGAGCGCGGCGCCGGCGGTGACGAGCGCCATGGTGCGCACTCCGGCGGGATGGCCGCGGAGTGCCCGCTCGAGGCCGACGGCCCCGCCAAGGACGGCGGCGAGGGCGACCCTGCCCACGATCTCGATCTGGTCGATTGCGTCCAGTGCGTTATCCCTCAAACGAAAACCCCCCGTCCCAGGGACGGAGGGCTGCTCCGCGGTACCACCCTGATTTCCCGGTTGTGAAACGACGGCTCGCAGCCATCGCCGCAACCGGGACGCTCAGAGGCGCGATAACGGGCGCCGCCGTCGCCGGCTGCTTTCGCTGACCGGCGCTGCTCCCAGGCGAGTTCAGCCCTCACTTGCCGGCTCGCACCGACCGCCGGCTCTCTGGACGGGCATCGGGGCCTACTACTCCTGTTCCCCGCAGTTCTCGAATATGAATCTGGTGGAGCTGGGGGGATTCGAACCCCCTACCTTTTGTCTGCCAGACAAACGCTCTCCCAATTGAGCTACAGCCCCACGCTTTCATATCGTAGCAGATGCGAATGGCGCGGCGCAACAGGTTTGGGGACCGGCGGCCTGAAGGGCGCGGCATGAGCTTACACCGGACTTCCAACAATGCCGCGTCGTCTGCATCCCGCAACGAGAGTGTCCGGCAGCGCTCCTTGACACCACCGACGGCCCTGACCCATCATCGCCCTAGCTGACCACGGAGGTGCGCTCGACATGATGCCGCTGGAAGGTATACGCGTCCTCGATCTCTCACGCCTCGCCCCTGGGCCCTTCTGCACCATGCTCCTCGGCGATCTCGGCGCCGACGTCCTTCTCGTCGAGGCCCCCGCCGATGCGCTGCCCAGCGGCGGCGCCCGTCCCGCCCTCGCAGGCGAAGACGAAGGCGCAGAACGCGCGGCCGCCTTCAATGCCCTCGGACGCAACAAGCGCAGTATCGTCCTCAACCTCCGCCACGAGGAGGGCCGCCGCATCTTCTACCGGCTGGCGGAGACGGCGGACGTCGTCCTCGAGGGGTTCCGGCCCGGCGTCGTCACGCGGCTGGCGGTCGACTACCAGACGCTCAGAGAGATCAACCCGCGCATCGTGTACTGCTCGCTTTCCGGCTACGGGCAGGACGGGCCGTACAGCGGCCTCGTGGGCCACGACATCAATTACATCTCAATCGGCGGCGCCCTCGGCATCATCGGCTCGCCTGACGGGCCTCCGGCGATCCCCTTCAACATCATCGCCGATTTCGCGGCCGGCGGGCTGCACGCCGCATACGCCATCCTCGCCGCCCTGCTCGCCCGCGAACGGACGGGCCGCGGCCAGTACCTCGACATCGCGATGTCCGACGGCGTCATCTACCTGCTGGCGCTGCCTTTCATGCAGTACTTCGCGAGCGGCCGCCCGCTCCGTCCGGGCGCCGAGATGCTGAACGGCGGCGCCCCCTTCTACAACGTCTACGAAACGAAAGACGGCCGCTGGCTGAGCATCGGCAGCCTCGAGCCCCACTTCTACGCCAACCTCTGCCGCGCCCTTGGCCGCGAGGACTTCGTTCCGCTGCAGGGCGACACGTCGCGCTGGGACGAGTTGTCCACCTTCCTGCGCGAAGCGTTCCGAGAGAAGACGCGCGATGAGTGGTTCGACTTGCTGCGGCAAACGGACGTCTGCGTGGCGCCGGTGTACGGTCTCGACGAGGCGGCAGAGGACGCGCACAACCGGCACCGGGGCATGGTGCTGGAGATAGACCACCCGACGCTGGGGAAGGTGCGTCAGGTGGGGATCGGGACGAAGTTCTCGGAGACGCCGGGGGCCGTGCGCTCCTTGGCGCCGCGGCCCGGCCAGCACACCGACGAGGTGCTTGCCGCCCTCGGCCACGACCGGGCGCAAATCGACACCCTCAGGCGACTGGGCGCGATTAGCTGAAGGCCGTAATGGCTGTCGGCCGCTGCTTCAGGTTACCACGCAGTCCGGGCCGTTCAGGGCCCCCCGCTAGCTGCCGATCCCGAATATGAATATGCCCGGCGCATAGATGTCGGGCGAGATGCCACCCAGGCCAACGCTTATATCGCCCGACAGGATGGTCAGCACGATGGCCCAGACGGCAAAGCCGGCGATGGTTGCCACCAGCGTCTGCCCCGGGCCGGCGTTCGTCGAGGCCATGGCCGCGACGTAGCTCAACCCGAAGAAAAGCGCCACCGAAGCCAGCGCTATGCCGAAGCTGATCTCGGGGATGAACATCAGTATGCTCAGCCCCAAGGGCGCCGCCGCCATCCCCATCGTACGGACGAGCTGCTGCGGGTCGGCCTGCGCCTGGAACACCTGGGTCAGAACCACGTAGGTCACCAGCACCCACGCTACCCAAAGGGCGATCGAGAAGATGCTGCCCAGGATGGCTGACTTGAGCAGGACATCGCCTGAGCCTCCCTCAAAGTCGGAGGCGATGACCCACCAGAGCCAGCCGCCGAATCCGGCGAGAAACGTCGCTACCGCCGCCACCACAAGGGAAGAAGCGGTGGCTGTAGCGTCCAGCCGGACCTCGTCGAATACCGCAGTATCCAGCCGCAGCAACCGCATCAGACGGTTAGTCGTTACCTGGTAGTCCAATGCACGTCCTCCTTGTCCTGTTCAAGTGTCGCCCACCGATCTGTCGAGCTCCCTCTCTCACCTCCTTGCGTTTTCTTGGCGGTATTTTAGCACCCTGTTGCGGGAAAGGGTAGAGAAAAGAGCAAAAGATTTAGCGGAAGATCATTTTCTTTGCAGCAGCGGCCGCTTAGCGGGGACCCCCGCCCTTCTCGGGTAGCGCTCAGGCGTCGGCGCCGTCTTGCGGACTAAGACGAGCGTCTGCGAGTGCGCTGCGCCCGCGAGCGGCAGCGGCCATCGCCCGACGACTTCCCCATGCAGTGCCTCGAGGGCAAACGACGCCTGTTTCACCTCGCTTGACGCGCGGCTGCCCTTCGGCGCGGCGAGATGGCCGCCGACCCTCAGGAACGGCAATGCCAGCTCGACGAGCGCCGGCAGCGGCGCCACCGCCCGCGCGACCACGAGATCGAACCGCTCGCGGTACGCCGGCTGCTGCGCCGCCTCCTCCGCCCTCGCCGTCACCACCTGCGCGCCCTCCAGCCCCAGCGCGTCGACCGTCTCCCGCAGGAAGGCGCTCTTTCGCGCGCTCGCCTCCAGCAACGTCATCTCCAGCGCGGGAAGCAGGATCTTCATCGGCAGGCCGGGGAAGCCGCCGCCGCTGCCGAGATCGAGCGCAGAGCCCGGCGATGCGCCGCCGAGGACGCCGAGCTGGAGCAGGGTTGCGGCAACCGCGAGCGATTCCAGAAAGTGCCGTCGCTGCACCTCTTCGTAGTCCGTTATCGATGTGACGCCCGCCCTCCTGCCCGAGGTCGCGAGCAGCCGGTAGTAGCGCTCGAACCGCTCTAGCTGCAGCGCGTCCAGTTCAAGGCCGAGCTCGCGGGCGCCTTGTGACAGGACTTCAAGCACTGGCGCCTCCGGAAGAGAGATTATAGCAAAGCGCACGCCGGCTTGAGTGCGCTCGTCCAGATACATTCCGTACACCATAATGCCACGTGGGGAGAGGAA